>CALGTJ010000105.1 GCA_937901435.1 uncultured Rhodobacter sp.
GGTGCATGGTGGTCTGGGTCAGGGCATCGGTCAGGCGCTGCTAGAAAGCTGTGTCTATGACTCAGATGGCCAGCTTCAGTCCGGGTCTTACATGGATTACGCCATGCCGCGCGCCTCGGATGTGCCGTTCTACACGGTTGATCATTCTTGCCAGACGCCGTGTACGCACAACCCCTTGGGCGTAAAAGGCTGTGGCGAGGCGGGGGCGATCGGGTCGCCTCCGGCGGTGGTCAATGCGGTGGTGGATGCGATGCAGCGCGCAGGCAAGACCGAAATCACTCATATCGACATGCCCCTGTCGCCGTCCCGCGTCTGGACTGCGATGAACAGCTAGACCTTTCCCGGCGGCTCTTTCACAGGGTCGCCGGATCACCAGACTTTTTCCCAAGATAAGGATCGCGACCCATTGGGCAGATCTTTGAAGGAGACGAAACGATGCATAACTTTGACATGATGCGCCCCACCACGATTGCCGATGCAGTTGCCGCGTTGGCCAGTGACGAGGCGCAGCCTTTGGGCGGCGGGCAGACGCTGATCCCGACGATGAAACAGCGGCTTGCCGCGCCTGCCACGCTGGTGTCGACCAGTGCGATTGCCGAGATGCACGGCGTTTGCAAAGATGATGCGGGCCGTGTCTGCATCGGTGGTGCGACGACCCACGCCACCGTGGCCGCAGAGGCTGGCGCGCATTTTCCGGGGCTTGCCGGGCTGGCCAGCGGGATCGGGGATCCGGCGGTGCGAAACCGGGGCACCATCGGTGGCAGCCTTGCAAACAATGATCCTGCAGCCTGCTATCCTGCGGCGGCCCTTGGCACCGGGGCGACCATCGTGACCAACACGCGTGAGATCGCGGCGGATGACTATTTTCAGGGCATGTTCGAAACAGCACTGGATGAGGGAGAGTTGATCATCGAGGTCAAGTTGCCAATTCCAGAGGTCTCGAATTACCAAAAGTTCCTGCAGCCCGCCTCTCGCTTTGCCCTGACGGGCGTCTTCGTGGCGAAATATGCCGACGGCGTGCGTGTCGCGGTGACCGGGGCCTCGGAAAGCGGCGTGTTCCGCTGGACAGAAGCGGAAGAAGCGCTGGGCGCGGATTTTTCGGCCAGCGCAATTGCGGGGTTGAGCGTGCCTGCTGACGGCATGATCGGCGATCTTCACGGCACACCCGAATACCGCGCCCATCTGGTCAAGGTGATGACCGGACGCGCTGTTTCTGCGGCGTCTTGAGACCTGAGATTTAAGACAAGAGGTGCCGCGCCCGAGATCGGGCGCGGTATCTTTCATTCAGGCGCATTTGACTTTGAGATCGCCAAGTTTGTCGCTAGGGGATCAGGATCGTCGATCCCATCGTGCGTCGGGCCACCAGATCCTTGTGGGCCAAAGCCACCTGTGACAAGGGCCGTGTCGCACCGATATTGATCTTGACCGTGCCATCGCTGATCGCCCCGAACAACGCCTCTGCCGCGCGCTCTAACCATACCCGATCAGAGGCATAGTGAAACAGGATCGGGCGCTGGACATAGAACGACCCTCGCGCCAGATCGTTGATCTGAAAGCCCTCAGCCATGCCAGAGCTTTGCCCAAAGCAGATCAGATGGCCAAAGGTCTGCAAACACTCTAACGACCCTGCCACGGTGTCTTTGCCCACGCTGTCGTAGACCACCGGAACGCCCGCCCCATGGGTGATCTCGCGCAGGCGTGCGACGAAATCCTCGGCGCGGTAGTCGATCACATGGGCATAGCCGTTGTCGCGTGCAAGCTTTGCCTTGTCCGCTCCGCCCACCGTGCCAATCGCGCTTACGCCTTTGCTGCGCAGCCATTGCCCCGCAATCAGGCCAACCCCGCCAGCCGCCGCATGAAACAGCAAGGTCTCACCCGCGCGCACCGGATAGCTGTCGTGCAGCAAGTAATAGGCCGTCAGCCCCTTGAGCACCGCCCCCGCAGCCTGTGCATCACTTACAGCCTCGGGCAGCGGCAACAGCATCGCCGCAGGCACCAGCCGATGCGTGGCATACCCCCCGTTGACGACCGTATAGGCCACCCGGTCGCCCTCGCGAAATCCGATGACGCCCGCGCCGACGCCTTTGACAATCCCCGCGCCCTCGCTGCCGAGGATAAAATCACTTGCCACTGGCCAGGGGTACAGCCCGCTGCGCACGTAAATATCGTGGAAGTTCATGCCAATCGCTGTTTGGCGGATCAGAACTTCGCCAGCCCCCGGCGCGGGTGGCACCAGATCGACCTGTTCCAAAACCTCGACCCCACCGGGATGGCGTGCGATGACGGCATAGGGGGACACGTCGCTCACAGGCGCAACTTGGTCCAGCGCGCGCCCATTTTCGAGCTGCGCACACAGGCCTCGACAAAGGCCATCCCCTCGAGCCCGTCCGAAAGAGTGGGGAACATGACGTCACTATTCAATTTGCGCCCGTCGCGCTTGGCCAAGATCGCCTCGGCCGCCTCGCTATAGATCGTGGCAAAGCCTTCCAGATAGCCCTCTGGATGTCCTGCCGGAATCCGGCTGACCCGACCTGCTGCACCGCCTGCACCAGCACCGTTGCGGGTGATCAGCCGCTTGCAGTCGCCCAGCGGCGTGAACCACAGATAGTTCGGGTTTTCCTGTTCCCACTCCAGCCCGCCCTTCGTGCCATAGACCCGGATTTTCAGCGCGTTCTCATTGCCGGGGGCCACTTGTGAACACCACAACATCCCTTTTGCCCCACCCTGAAAGCGCAGCATCACATGCCCGTTGTCATCCAGTTCACGCCCCTCGACAAAGGACGTCAGATCAGCGGCCAGTTCGGCCAGTTCCAACCCGGTGATGAACCGCGTCAGGTTATAAGCATGGGTCCCGATATCCCCCGTCGATCCGCCCGCACCAGACTGCGCCGGATCCGTGCGCCAGCCCGCCTGTTTCTGTCCTGTGCTCTCAATCTTTTCACTCAGCCAATCCTGCGGGTATTCCACCTGCACCACGCGAATGTCACCGATTTCGCCCGCTGCCACCATTTCGCGGGCCTGACGCACCATCGGATAGCCCGTGTAATTATGGGTCAGCACAAACAACGCGTCAGAGCGCTCCACCGCAGAGGCGAGCCGTTTGGCATCCATCATTCTGGACGCCAGCGGCTTGTCGCAAATCACATGGATCCCGCGCCGGATAAACTCTAGCGCAGCGGCCACATGCATATGGTTGGGCGTGACGATCGCCACGGCCTCGATCCCGTTCTTCAGCCGCGCCTCGCGCATGGCCATCTGGCGAAAGCCATCATAGATGCGCGCCGGATCCAGCCCCAGATCCGCCCCAGAGGCCTGCGCTTTCTCTGGCGTCGAGGACAGAGCACCGGCGACGAGTTCGAACGTGTCGTCAATCCGCGCCGCGATACGGTGCACGCCGCCGATAAAAGCATCGCGCCCGCCGCCCACCATTCCAAGGCGAATACGCCTGCTTTTCCGGTCATCCATTGCCGCACCTACCTCTGTATCTTTAATCTGCTTCCGATTTCATCTTGGCAAAAATACTCAAAAATCCGCCCGTCATACCGGGCCGTCCCTGTCCAGTTTCGCGTTAAATCCCCAAAGCCGCCCGGTTCGCGGCCTCATCCGCCCCGCCATCGGCGAAATCGTCAAAGGCCCGCTCTGTCACGCGGATGATGTGATCGCGCACGAACTGCGCGCCCTCGCGCGCGCCGTCCTCGGGGTGTTTCAGGCAGCATTCCCATTCGACCACCGCCCAGCCGTCGAAATCCATCGCCGCCAGTTTCGAGAAAATCGCACCGAAATCGACCTGTCCGTCACCCAGAGAGCGGAACCGCCCCGCGCGGTTGATCCACGGCTGATAGCCGGAATAGACACCCTGCCGCCCGGTTGGATTGAACTCGGCGTCCTTGACGTGGAACATGCCGATGCGTTCGGCATAGATGTCCAGATTGTCGAGGTAGTCGAGACATTGCAGCAGGTAGTGGCTGGGATCGTAGAGCATCATGGCGCGCGGGTGATTTTTTACGCGCTCAAGGAACATTTCGAACGTCACGCCGTCATGCAGATCCTCGCCCGGATGGATCTCGTAGCAGACATTGACGCCACAGTCCTCGGCGTGATCCAGAATCGGATGCCAGCGCCGCGCCAATTCGTCAAAGGCTGTCTCTATCAGACCGGCAGGGCGTTGCGGCCATGGGTAGACATAAGGCCAGGCCAGCGCGCCGGAAAAGGTCGCATGGGCGGTGATCCCCATATGTTTGGACGCGGTCAGCGCCTTTTTCACCTGATCGACGGCCCATTCCTGCCGGGCCTTTGGATTGCCGCGCACTTCGGGGGTGGCAAAGCCATCAAAGGCGGCGTCATAGGCCGGGTTCACGGCGACAAGCTGGCCTTGCAGATGGGTCGATAGTTCTGTGACCTCAACGCCATTGGCTGCGGCCACGCCCTTGATCTCGTCACAGTAGTCGCGGCTTTCTGCAGCTTTCGCCAGATCGAACAGGCGTCCGTCCCAGCTGGGCAGTTGCACCCCCTCATAGCCGACCTCTGCCGCCCATTTGGTAATGCCGTCCCATGAATTGAACGGAGCGTCATCGCCTGCAAATTGCGCCAGAAACAGCGCCGGTCCTTTGATCGTCTTCATAATACCCCGTCTGTGTTATCTGTGCCCAAACCTTGGGCGTCTCTCGAATACTATGTCGATCTTGCGGGGCAGCGCTGACGATTCGCAACCTTTACATAGACGTCGCCCCAGATCAGGCGAACTGGCGCACCGCGATCCCGGCCTCTGTCAGACCCGCCTTGACCGCGCGGGCCAGTGCCACGGCCTCTGCGTTGTCGCCGTGCACGCAGATCGTGTCTATGCGGGTTGGGATCTGCGTGCCGCTCTCTGTGATAATCGCGCCTGCCTGCACCATCTGGACCATCCGCTTGGCCGCATAGGCCGCGTCATGGATCACCGCACCGGGCTTGGACCGGTCTACCAGAGTGGCGTCGTCGTTATAGGCGCGGTCGGCAAAAATCTCGGCGGCGTAGTTGCACCCGAGCGCCTTGACCGCGCTTTCCTGCGCGGTTGCGGCCAGCACCATGATGCGGATGTCGGGATCGACGCTGAGCGCGGCCTCATACAAGGCGCGCGCCATATCTTCGTTCTCGCTGGACATATTCGACAAGGCGCCATGCAGTTTCAGATGCCGCACCTCGCCCCCGGCTGCCTTGGCCATCGCCATCGCAGCCCCCAGTTGGTAGCGCACCGCATTGCCAAGGCTGTCAAAGGGCACATGCATCCGCCGCCGCCCAAAGCCTTGCAGGTCTGCAAAGCCCGGATGCGCGCCGATGCCAACGCCGTTCTTGACCGCAATTGCCATCGTCTTGGCCATCACATCCGGGTCGCCCGCATGAAAGCCGCAGGCGATATTGGCAGAGGTGATCACGTCCAGCAGCGCGCTGTCATTGCCCATGGGCCAAGGGCCAAAGCTTTCGCCCATATCGGAATTCAGGTCGACGGATGGTGTCATGTCAGGTCCTCTTCGGTGCCGGTGATCATGCCGCTGATCAATTGATATGACAGCAGGTCACGGATGTCATGGGGGTTGCGGATCAGGGGCGTTGGCAGCTTTGGCAAATCGCGCAAATGCTGGATATGGGCGCGATGGGCAGCCAGCGCCGCCTCTCTTGTGATAAAGGTAAAGTACAGAGGATCCCCGGCGCGGGCCTGCGCGATCAGGGGCAGGTCGGGTGGGATCACGGTGCCGATGCGGGGATAGCCGCCGGTGGTCTGGCATTCATAGAGCAGCACAAAAGGCGTGCCGTCGCCGGTCACCTGAATGTCGCCGGGCACCACCATTTCGCTCAGCAGGTTCAGCCCGCCGGGGGGCGTGAAGGGCGGCCCGTCAAAGCTCATCCGCGCGCCCATTCGATTGCCGCGTGGATCGCGGGTAAAGCGGGTGGTTTCCAGTGGTTCCAGTGCCTCGGCGTCAAAGCGGGCTGTTTGTACCGAGGGGATGATGCGGATCGCGCCACCCTTGAAACGGTCGGCTTTTGGCAGGGTCAGACCCGTCTCTGTCCCTAAGTCTACGCCAATCGGCAGGGTTTGCCCCTCGCGCAAAGCGGCACCGATATGGGCGACTTGATGGGTCGAATGCGAGTGCATGAAGGGTGCGGTGTCGATGCCGCCGCCGATGTGCAGATAGCCATAGGTGCCCTGCCGCGTTGCGCCAATGGTCAGGGTTTGCCCCTTGTGTAGCATGTGGCTGGCGTTCCAAACCATCGGCTCGCCGTCAACATTGGCCTGCATTTCGGCACCTGTAAGGGCGATGCGCAGGTCTTCCAAAGCCTTGAACCTGCCACCCAGCCCGGCGAGTTCCAGACAAGCGAGATCCGCGCTTTGACCCAGCAAGGCCGCGCCTTCTGCCAGTGAAAGTCGATCCGCCGCGCCGCCAATCGACAGCCCTTGTGACAGGTAGCCGGGACGGCCCTGATCCTGAAGGGTCACGCCGGGTGTGATCCGCAAGATTTCCAGCGCGCGGGTCATGGCAGCACCTCGCGGGTCGCGCCGCCGTCTCCGGTCGGGTTGTTGGCGCTCAGCTCTGCCAGTTCGTCTTCGTCTATCAGGCGAAACCGCACTTCGTCGCCGGGGGTCAGGGCAATTGGCCTGTCACTGTTGGGGCGAAAGCAGCGAAACGCAGTCTGGCCGATGTGTCGCCAGCCGGTTGGCGCGGGGCCTGCGAAAATGATCAACTGCCGGATTGCCACGACCAGCGAGGCGCCGGGCACCTGCGGGTTCAACTGGGTCATGCGCGGGATATTCCAGACCTCAGGCAACTCGCCCATGTAGGGCTGGCCGGGGGCAAACCCCAGCGTCAACACCCGGATCTGCGCGGCGGCGATGTGGTCGCGCGCTGTTTGTTCGTCCAGTCCGGTTGCGTCGAGAGTATCTTGCCATTGCGGGCCATGATTGCCGCCAAGCACCGTTGGAATGGTCCAGAGCGTGCGCCCCTCGGGCAGGGCGGCGTCGAACCAGTCTTGCCTTTGTATCAGCGTTTCCAATCGGGCTGTCAGCGTTGGATGGTCGATCACAAAGGGATCAAAGTTGATAAAAACAGAGGCAAGCGATGTCGCGGTTTCCTCTATCCCGTCCCATCCTTGTGCGTTCACGGTAGCGCGAAAGGCCAGCGCGGCGCGATTTGCGGGTTCTGACATGGTCTCTGCAAAGGTGACCAGCAGTCCGGTCAGGCCGATGTCGCGGATGATGGGGAAGGGGTCAGACACGGATCGCCTCTCGCGCATAGATGCGGCGCATCAGGACCGGCGTCAGATACATGGGCACCTGATAACAGCCGATAAAGATCAACACTTGATCCGTGGTGGCGGCGGGCAAAGCCACGAGGAACAGGGCGATATTGCGGTTGCCTGCGATGATACTGGTGCCGACGGGGTTGGGATGGTCTGTCGCGTGATGAACCGCAAGGCTGAGGGCCTGCATCCCGAAATTGACGCCGCAGGCCAGCGCCAGCCAGCCGAGCAATTCGGCCGGATCGCTGCGCAGGGTGGGGCCGACAGCGGACATGAGGCCAACGACGATCACCGCCAGAGACAGGGCAGACAGCCCGTCGAGCATCTGGATTGTTTCGGGCTTGGGATCGGGAAAGAGCATCCGGCGCAGGGTAAAGGCGACCGCGACGGCCACGGCGATCACCAATGTCAGCCGCAGCGCGGCGACCGCAACCTCGTCAAGACCCCCAAGGGCGGGAGTCAGCCAGAAAACGGGCAGGATCGTCAGGGGCAGCAGGGCGGTGCCGAGGATCAGCAGGCGCATGGCCGGGGCAGGATCATGGCCGACCATAACCGTAAAGGCGGGCGCGCCAGAGATGGACGCCCCAGAGGTCGCCAGCACCAGCGCCAAAGCGGCAGCGGTGCCATGCCAGCCGGTCAGCCAGAGTGCGGTGGTCATCAGGAGAGGCAACAAAAGTTGCAGGATCAGGACTAGACCAAGGCTTTCGCGCGCGTCCTTGAGGTTGCCGACAGCCGCGCGCAAGCCGATGCGCAGGGCCGAGATGAACACCAACCCGGCGACCATGGCGGGCAGGGCCGGTTTCATAGCGCCCGCCAGCCCGGGTAGGGCAAACCCCGCGATCAGGCCAAGCACCAGTGCAGCGCGCCCATGGCGGGCGATAAAACATAGGGCGTCGGCAACGATCATCGTTCAGACTTTCGCAGAATTCGGACGGGCGGAAAAGCTTAGGCGTTTGGGCCTTGTCGTACGTTGTCGGGCAGCCATGTGGCCAGTTCCGGGAACAGGATCAGCACAAAGACCATCAGCACCATGATCAGGAACATCGGAAAGGCGGCCTTGGCGATAAAGCCCATCTCGTGATTGGTCATCCCCTGCAACACGAACAGGTTGAACCCGATGGGGGGCGTGATCTGGGCCATTTCGACCACGACCACGATAAAGATGCCGAACCAGATCAGGTCGATACCGGCCTCTCGCACCATAGGCTCGACCACGGCCATGGTCAGCACCACCGATGAGATGCCGTCAAGGAACATGCCAAGGATGATGTAGAACACCAGCAGAACCATCAGCAATTGGAAGGTGCTGAGTTGCCACGACGCAATCAGATCGGCCAACCCGCGCGGCAGCCCGGTGAACCCCATGGCAAGCGACAAAAAGGCCGCACCCGCAAGGATCAGCGCGATCATCGCGCTGGTGCGGGTCGCGCCCATCAGGCTTTCGGTGAAGGTGGCCCAGTTCAACGAGCCTTGCAGGGCGGCCAGCACCAATGCACCGATCACGCCAATTGCGGCGGCCTCGGTTGCGGTGGCGAACCCGGCAAACATAGAGCCGATGACGACGATGATCAGGCACATCACCGGAACCAGAAAGCGCGAGTTCTTGACCTTTTCGGCAAGGCTCATCCCGGTGTCCTGAATTGGCTTCCAGTCGCCAGCCAAGGCGGAATAGATCGCAACATAGGCCATGAACATCGCGGCCAGCACCAGACCGGGCAGGATCCCGGCAAAGAACAGCTTTATGATGCTCTCGTTGATGGTCACGCCGTAGACGATCAGGGTCAGCGAGGGCGGGATCATCAGGCCCAGCGTGGCAGCCCCTGCAAGGGTGCCGATGACCATATGCTCGGGGTATTCCCGCGCGCGCAACTCGGGGATCGACATCTTGCCCACCGTTGTCAGCGTCGCGGCGGAAGAGCCAGAGACAGCGGCAAAGACCGTACAGCCAACGATATTGGTGTGTACCAGACCACCGGGCAGCCGTGCCATCCATGGGGCGAGGCCGCGGAACATGTCTTGTGACAGGCGGGTGCGGAACAGGATCTCTCCCATCCAGATGAACAGCGGCAGCGCGGTCAGCGTCCAACTGCTTGAGGCCCGCCAGATGACGGTCGCCATCGTGTCGCCAACGGGGCGGGTGGTGAACAATTCCATCCCGAAAAATGCAACGCCGATCAGGGCAAGGCCAACCCAGACGCCTGTGCCCAGAAGCAGGAACAGGACAAAAAGGAACAGGGCGATGATATAGGCTTCTTCCATGCCGCTACTCCGCGTGCGCGCCGGACTCATCGCGGATGATGCGATGTTTGCCGGTGATGAAAAGGGACAAAAGGTTATCGGTCAGCGCGATCGCAAGAACGACAGAACCAACCATCAGCGGCATCTGCGCAATCCACATGGGCGTGGCATCCTGACCCTGACTGACATCGTTGAATTTGATGGCAAACCTTAACATCCGATAGACGTAGTAGGTCACATACCATGCAACGGCGGTGCCGATGGCAAAGCACCAGACCTCTAGGACCCATTTGGCGCGCGGACCCAAGGCGTTCAGCAGGATCGACACGCGGATATGGCTGCCCCTGTTCAGCGCGCTTGCGAAGGCCAGAAACGATGCGGCGGCCATAGCGTAGCCTGCGTAATCAGGTGCGCCGGGAAAGACCTCGCCGGTCCAGCGCGCAATCATCTGGACGACGATCAAAAAGAGGATCGCGATCAGGCAAAGCGCAGCGGCCACAGCCGAGGCTGAATAGATGAAATCCAATAGTTTTCGAATACTGCCCATTGCGCCCCCCGGCCGTGAAAACGGAAATGCCACCCCGACGGGCTGTCGGGGTGGCATGTTTTTTATGTGTTACTTCATCGCCTTATAGGCATCGACGATTGCCGCGCCATCTGCGCCCGCGCTTTCCAGCCACTCGGTTGTCATCGTCTCACCAATGACCTTCAGTTCTTCGACCAGTTCCGGGCTTGCTGGCCCGACAGTCATACCGCCAGCGGCCAGACCATCCATGGTGAATTGCGTGTAGGCGATAGAGGCGGCCAGTCCATCGGCGGCCGCGGTCTCTGCACAGGCTGTTATGGCGGTCTTGTTTTCGTCAGAGACACCGGCCCATGTGTCGTTGTTCACCATCACGTAGTTGCGTGGCAGCCAGCCGTTGACCTCGTAGAAATGCGACAGGGATTCCCAGACCTTACGGTCATAGCCCGTTGCCCCGGACGAAATCATCGCCTGCGCCACGCCGGTTGCGAAGGCCTGCGAAATCTCGGCGGCTTCGATGGTCACGGGCAACATGCCTGTCAATTCTGCAAAGCGCGAGGTGGCGTTGTTATAGCTGCGGAACTTGATCCCGGCCATTTCCGCGACAGAGTTGATCGCGCGGTCGAAATACAGACCCTGAGGCGGCCATGGCACGGAATAGAGCACAGTCAGGTTCTGCGCGTTCAGGATTTCGCCGATCTTGGCAGAAGCCGCCTTGTTCAGCATCTCTGCGTCCTCAAACGAGGTCGCAAGGAAAGGCACGTTGTCAAAGCCGAACACGGCGTTTTCGTTTTGGTGGCCGGACAGCAGGCGCTCTCCGATCGGGACCTGACCGGTCTGGATCGCGCGCTTGATATCGGCACCTGCGAACAGCGAACCAGAGGCGTGCACGGTGATATCAATCGCGCCATCGGTGCCAGCCCGCACGCAGTCAGCAAATTTCACGCCGTTTTCGGTGTGAAAGTTCGTGGCGGAATAGGCCATCGGCATATCCCATTTTTCGCCATGCCCGGCGGCCTGAACGGAAAGGGTCGCCGCTGCGGTCATCGCTGTGGCGGTCAGTAGTTTGGTAAATGTTTTCATTTAGATAGCTCCCTGTTGTCGTTTCTTTTATGGTTGGTTTGTCTCACCGGGCATAGCGTGCCGGAGAATAGGCGCTCAGATCGACGTTTGGTTGTTTTCCTGCGATCAACTGCGCCAGAAAACGCCCGGTTTTTGGGCCGCCTGTCAACCCGATGTGATGATGGCCAAAGCCGGTAAAGACGCCTTTGCTGCCCGGAATCTCGCCGATCACGGGAATCGAATCGGACGTCGCAGGGCGGTGGCCCATCCACTGCGTCGTCTCGCTATACGTCAGATCGGGAAAGGCGGCCTTGACGTTGCGCATCAGCAGATCAAACGGCGCTTTTGAGGGCGGCGCGTTCAGCCCGCCAAACTCGACGACCCCGGCGGCACGCAACCGGCCCTCCATTGGGGTGACGACGAATTTGCCGCTGGCGATCATCACCGGTGATTTTGGCATGATCGAGGGATTCCAGAACTCGATATGATAGCCGCGCTCTGATTCCAGAGGAACGCTAAGCCCGAGTGTCTTGCACAAAGGTCCCGACCAGACGCCGGTGGCGATCACGGCGGCATCACAGGCGATGGTCTCGCCCCCGGCACGCAGTCCCGTCACCCGACCGTTTTCCTGAATGATATCCTGCACATCGGCCTTGATCATCTGCGCGCCTTGGGCAACTGCATGGGCGGCAAGGTCTTTGACATATTGTCCGGGATCAGAAATGCGTCCGTGGTTTTGCAGCTTGATGGCAAACTGGAAATTATCCGCGAAGATCGGATCATAGGCCTTGAAGTCCGACGCGTTCAGCTCTTGCCACGTGACCCCCAGATCCCGGCGCAGGCCCCAGCCAAAGGCGTCGCCCTCGAACGCCTTGCGATCATTGTAGACGAACAGATAGTCCGAGGGCACGACCCATTTCGCGGCCCCCGTGCCAGCAGAAAGGGCAAGGTGGTCGGCCAGTGTATCCCCCACAATTTCCTTGATCGCAGGCGCGATACGGCGCGTGTCCTCGGCATTGGCATGGCCCAGATATTTGATCAGCCAAGGCATCAATCTGGGCAGATAGCCCCATTTCAGGAACAAAGGCTGGTTTGGATCCAGCGCCATGCGCGGTGCCTTTTTGATCAGACCCGGACCAGTGACAGGGATAAAGCCAGTGGCGGCCAAGACACCACCGTTGCCGTAACTTGTGCCCTCTGCCGGACCAAGCCGGTCGATCAGGATCACCTTGTGGCCATCGCGTTGCAGCCAGATCGCGGTCGAAACACCGACGATCCCTGCTCCGATGATCGCGACTGTTTTCGTCATGGACATGTCGTTGGCAAAGTGGGCAACGTGATATTCAACACGGCTATGGTCCCCTTGAAATTTACCGCATCTGATGCGATTCCCTTGAATACGTCAACAAATTATTGACAAATTGTCGACGAGGTGTGAGCATTCCTGCATGTCAAACCTTGGCCCCGTTGTTTCTTCTGCGCATCTGGCTGCTGGCCGGTTTCCGGAGCTGTCAGAGTTTGAGTTTGGCCTGAATATCGCGGGCAATGCCTTTCATCGATGGTGCGTGCGTGCCATGGCCGCTGCCGGGCATGGTGATCTGTCGGCGCTGGATGTGCTGGTGCTGCATTCGGTGCGCCATCGCGGACGGGCCAAGACGCTGGCGGATATCTGTCTGGTGCTCAACGTCGAAGACACCCATACGGTAAATTATGCGATCAGCAAGCTGACCAAGGCGGGTCTGGTGAAATCTGGCAAGCGCGGCAAGGAAAAGACCGTCGAGGCAACGCAAGCGGGGCAGGACGCCTGCGAAAGATACCGGGCGATCCGGGATGCGCTGCTGCTGGAGGCAATTGGCGAATTGGGCATCGCGCCGGATCAGGTGAGCAAGCTGTCAGCCTTGCTGCGCCTGATGTCCGGGCAATATGATCAGGCGGCGCGGGCGGCAACGGTGCTGTAGGCCGAGCTTTAACCCGGATTATTCACCACGGTCGGTTGGCGGCTGCGGTATGAGAGTGATC
>CALGTJ010000106.1 GCA_937901435.1 uncultured Rhodobacter sp.
TTACGCTACCGCCGCCATCACACACCCTCGCCTCGATGAATAATCCGGGCTAACGGGCTGCGCGTGCCAAGCACTGACCAAAGGATCGACTTTGGTCGGGCAGAGGCGGGTGTGGTCGCGGCAGTTGCGAAAATCCTGAACGCCCAGCCCACCAGCAGTGCGACCAACGGTGAATGTGGCGCGGGGCCTGTGAAGACCGTGAGTTTCGCCAAAGGGATCGACCTGTTGTTCCAGAACGGTGATTTCCGGGGCTGGGGCGCGCGTGCGCCGATCTTTATCACAACAACCGGATATACGCCCGGCCAGACCCGCGCGCAGCTTGAAACCTCGGGCGTCACGGGATTTCAGCAAACCACGCTTGGCACTGAATTCGAGGTAAGCGGCGTCTTTGGCCTGCTGGAACTGCCCACACAAGCCGCGCGCGTCGATCTGATGTGGGCCGGGGTTAGCTGTTTCTTCCGTTAGGGCTCGGGAAATAAATCAAACCGCTTGCAAATCTGATCCACGATCAGGCCGTTTGCAAGCGCTTC
Organism: uncultured Rhodobacter sp.; assembly: GCA_937901435.1. The sequence continues at coordinate 531 of CALGTJ010000106.1, forward strand.
GTCCCTGATCACATCGTAATCCTGAAACCCACGCCCGCTGTAATACGCCAGACCACTGGCGTTATCGGCACGGATCACCGCCACCAGCCGCCTGTAGCCCAGCGCCCGCGCGCTATCACAGCTTTGCGCGAATAGGGCAGATCCGATGCCTTGCCCCCTCGCCCCCACGCGCACGAAACTGCCGATATCGGCGCTGTCACCGGGCAAGTCGGGGTGCGGCTCAACAGACTGAAAACCCATGATTTGTCCATCAGGCGCACAGGCCACCGTCCAACAACTTTGCTCTGGCGCGTCGGCCATGCGGGTGCGCAGATAGTGGGCTGTGACAGTCTCTGTATAGGCTGTCGTACCACCGATCCTGATGATCTCGTTCAATAGATCCGCCATTTCAACAGCGTCCCTGTCATCTGGGCGGCGCGTGGTTATTGTCATGCATTTACTCTCGTTACATCAACGCCAACAGCGCCTCATGGCGTGTGGTGTAGTCATTGCGCGCGGCGACAGGCTCTCTGAGGCGAATGTGAAGACCTTCGATCATTTCTGGCTTTGGCTTGCCGAAAAACTTGTCCGCCTCGGATTTGGTGAACCCGGCAATCTGCGTCGCCTCTAACCATGCGGACAGTTTATCTGCCGCTTTTATCTTGACCTTTATCCATTTTGGCAAAACGGCAGGCAAGCCAAAGCGCAGATGGATGGCCGCCGTCAGACGATCATCCAATTCGCCGTAGTTCGGGCCAACCGCCGCCTTGACGGGCGAAATCATGTCGCCGATCACATATTCCGGCGCGTCGTGCAGCAGCGCGGCCAAGCGCCATTTGACAGGCACATCCGGGTGCTGGCGGGTGAAAATTTCCTCGACGAGCAACGAATGCTCTGCCACGGAATAGGGGTAATCGCCGCGGGTTTGCCCGTTCCAGCGCGCCACAAAGGCCAGACCATGGGCGATGTCCTCTATCTCGATATCCATGGGCGTGGGATCAAGCAGGTCAAGCCTGCGCCCCGACAACATCCGTTGCCAAGCCCGCGGCGCGCGGCGAGAAGAACTAACAGCCATGGATCCCTCTTTGCTGAAACTGCATGAGTGATGCCACAAGCGGTGATGGATGAAAACCAGCCCCTGCGCGCCGCCACGGGCCATATTTGGCCCAGATGGGGCCCAGTTACGGACCAGATGCGACCAATCCGCCCTTTCGGATTGCCTACACGTTGAGCGGGTGCTAAGTGCACCGCAATGACTCAGGTTTCAGGAGCAAAGCCAAATGGCAAGCGATTACATTGTTAAAGATATCAATCTGGCAGAATACGGTCGCAAAGAGCTGACCATCGCAGAAACCGAAATGCCGGGCCTGATGGCCCTGCGCGAAGAATTTGGCGATAGCAAGCCTTTGGCGGGCGCCCGTATTGTCGGCTCGCTGCACATGACGATCCAGACTGCCGTGCTGATCGAAACGCTGGTCGAGTTGGGTGCAGATGTGCGCTGGGCCTCATGCAACATCTTTTCCACCCAAGACCACGCCGCCGCTGCGATTGCCGCTGGTGGCACGCCGGTCTTTGCGATCAAGGGTCAGTCGCTGGAAGAGCATTGGGACTATCTCGACAAGTCCTTTATGTTCGCAGACGGCCCGAACCTGATCCTCGACGACGGCGGTGATGCCACGCTTTATATACTCTTGGGCGCACGCGCCGAGGCGGGCGAAGAGATCCTTGCCGTCCCCACCAGCGAAGAAGAAGAGGCGATCAAACAACAGATCGCCAAGCGCATGGCCGCAAGTCCCGGCTGGTTCACCAAGATGCGCGACCAGATCAAAGGCGTGTCCGAAGAAACGACAACCGGCGTTCACCGCCTCTATGACCTGTTCAAGCAGGGCCAACTGCCCTTCCCCGCGATCAACGTCAACGACTCGGTCACCAAGTCGAAGTTTGACAACAAATACGGCTGTAAAGAATCGCTGGTCGACGGCATCCGTCGCGCCACGGATACGATGATGGCCGGTAAGGTTGCTGTTGTTCTGGGCTACGGCGACGTTGGCAAAGGCTCTGCCGCGTCCCTGCTGGGCGCCGGTGCCCGCGTGAAGGTGACAGAGGTCGATCCGATCTGCGCGCTTCAGGCTGCCATGGACGGGTTCGAGGTCGTGCTGCTAGAGGATGTGATCGGCAGCGCCGACATCTTTATCACCACCACCGGCAACAAGGACGTGATCCGCATCGAGCATATGCGCGAGATGAAGGACATGGCGATCGTCGGCAACATCGGCCACTTTGACAACGAAATTCAGGTTGCCGCGCTGAAAAACCATAAATGGACCAACATCAAAGAGCAGGTGGATATGATTGAGATGCCGTCTGGCAACCGTCTGATCCTGCTGTCTGAGGGTCGTCTGCTGAACCTCGGCAACGCCACGGGCCATCCGTCCTTCGTGATGTCGGCGTCCTTCACCAATCAGGTGCTGGCGCAGATGGAACTGTGGATGCGTGGCGATCAGTACAAGAACGAAGTCTACATCCTGCCCAAGCATCTGGACGAAAAAGTCGCCCGTCTGCATCTGGCGAAAATCGGTGTAAGACTGACAGAACTCAAGCCAGAGCAAGCCGCCTACATCGGCGTTGCGCCAGAAGGCCCGTTCAAGCCTGAACATTACCGCTACTAAGTTTTGGCCTGAAAGACATCGACACGGCGCGCGAAAATTTCGTGCGCCGTTTTCATGTCTAAAGGGCAATAGATTGAGCGCTTTCCAACCAGATTGCGTGTGCCTGCCTGCCCGCTGCCCCCATAAACCGCAGAACAGTGCCCGTTTCCGGTAAAACTCCACGATTTTTCCCCTTTGTTAGGGATCGGTTCAAGACTAATCTGAACCCGGCGATGGACGTCTGCCTTTGACAGACCTTTGCGCCCAAATCAAAAAGGAGAGGGACATATGGGAAAAAGAGACGATCTGATCGCCAAATATGCGGACGATCTAAAGAACAAATGCGGCATGACTCCAGACATGGACCTGCTGACCAAGGTCACAATCGGCTGCGGCCCGTCAATTTACAACGCAGACTCGTCAACCGTTGCCGCAACGCAAGAGAGCGAGCTAGAGACGGTCAAGAACAACTTTCTGATCAAGAAACTTGCCCTGTCCGACGGCCCTGAATTGATGGATGCCATAAATAAGGTCATCGACACCTACGGTCGCTCAGAGCGCAACAAATATCGCGCGGTTGTGTATTACATGCTGACAAAGCATTTCGGCAAAGAAAAGATCTACGGGTAATCCCTGCGATACAAAAAGCGCCCGCCTGTGTTGGATGGGCGCTTTTTGATGTATAAAGCGTTAATTACAAGTCGATGTTTTTAAATGATTTTTACATAAGAATTGATTGAACCAATCACTGCGTTCCTGTAGTGCTTAGATAAGGCCAGAACGGTCGAGACCTTTTCAGATACATGTGCGGCGCGAGGGGAGCATATGGGGTGATGGAGGGTCTCGTTCGGGGTCGGGACCCTCCATTTCACATCTTGGTTCCAAGTGTCAGAGCGCGGCCAGAGCCTCAACAGCCCTGTCAAAAATAAAAGTCGTATCAGAACAATGTCAGAACAAGCCCGATAATCGTGCATCCAATGGTCGAATACCCACCATCGATCACGGCAAGCTTTACAGGCCGCATCGCATAAGCATAATTCATCGCCACCCAGGGTGTGATGAAAAACAGGCCAACCCCAAAGCCCCCCATAGTCCCATAAAACGGCGTGTCGATCCCGGACATCGTAAAGATGTGACGCATCATACCTGCGACAAGGATCATGCAAATCCCAGAGACGACAAAGGGCATCAGTGACGCGCCATTCACGGGCTTTCCATTGCTGTCACATTCGATACCCGCCGCCTGCATCCAGGGTTTTGCCAAAGACATGTACCAAACCGCCCCAAAGGCAAAACTGGCAAAGGCTGCGACCACCACGCTGAGAATTTCCATCCTACCCTCTTTTCCGGACACCTGCATCGCGTCCATGGGCAAGCTTTGCCTAATTATATGGCAAAAATCCAGAAAAATGGCAAGTTACAGCGTTAGACCTGCCATATCGCAGACCACTTTCCATTCCGTCTGCGTCACGGGTTGCACGGACAGCCGCGAAGTCTTGACCAGCGCCATATCTGCCAGTCGCAGATCGTCTTTGCACATCTGCAAGGTCACAGGCGTTTTCACGGGTTTCACCGCTTTGATATCGACACATTCCCACCGCTCGTCGTCGCTGGAACTGTCGGGATGACTTTCGGCACAGACCTCGACAATGCCTACGACGGCTTTTTCCGACTGCGAATGATAGAAAAAGCCAAGATCGCCCAACTTCATCAGCCGCATGTTGTTGCGCGCCTGATAATTTCGCACGCCGTCCCACTCTTCGCCAGCGTTGCCCTTGGCGACCTGATCGTCCCACGACCATGCTGAGGGTTCGGATTTAAACAACCAATAGGCCATGGGTGCTCCTTTTTTCTGTTGTTTATTCTGACGTCAAAGGCCGCGCAAGCAAGGCCTCTATCGCGGCCCCGACACCAATCTTACCGCCCAGAACGGTCGCCATCATGGTGGAAATGGGCATATCGACACCCGTCTTTTGCGCCAGAGCCAGAGCCGCCTGCGCGGTGGCGACGCCTTCGGTAGTGGCGTTTGCGGTGGCGTGACCTGCGCGTCCCAATTGCAGCCCAAAGGAAAAGTTGCGCGATTTTTCAGAGGTGCAGGTCAGCGCCAGATCGCCAAAGCCCGACAGCCCGGCCAGCGTTTCTGCCCGCGCACCCAATGCGGTCGCAAGGCGCACCATCTCTGCATAGCCCCGCGTCATCAAGGCCGCACGCGCGCTTTCGCCGAGCCCTGCGCCGATTGTGATACCGCAGGCGATGGCGATGACGTTCTTTAGCGCGCCGCCAATCTCGACCCCGGTCACATCACTGCTGCGATAGAGCCGCAGGGTTGGCGTGGACAACCGGGATTGCAACCCGGGTAGCCCGTCGCGGTTGCGCCCGGCAAGGGTCAGCGCAGTTGGCAAACCTTTCGCAATATCAACCGCAAAACTGGCGCCGGACAGTAGCGCGGCCACGGCATTCGGCACAATCGCCTCTATGGTTGAAACAGGGCCGTGCCCCGTCGCAAGGTCGATCCCCTTGCAGCAGGCCACAAGCGTTCGCCCGACAGGCCACGGCGCACTCTGGTGCAGGATTGCAGACAAAACCTGTGTGGGAACGGCAAACATAATGATCTGCGCCTGACAGGCCTCTGGCAAATCGTCGATGGGCCGCAGGTTTTCGGGAAAGGCGAACCCCGGCAGCCGCGATATGTTCTCGCGCGCGTCCTGCATATCGCGGATCGCGTCGGGATCACGGCCCCACAGCCAAACAGGCTGTCCAGTCTGCGCCAAAGAGATCGCCAGTGCCGTCCCAAAGGCCCCCGCCCCCAAAACGGCAATGCCGCTCATGCCTTGGCCCCGCGTTTTCCGCTGCCCAGCATGGTGGGGCTAAGCTTGTCCAACGGCCAGCGCGGGCGTGCAGAGAGGGTCATGTCATCGCGATGACCCAGACGAAAGCGCTCTAACCCAGCCCAAGCGATCATGGCCGCGTTATCCGTGCAAAGGGCCAGAGGGGGGGCGGTGAATCGCACGCCCATGCTATCCGCCACCTGTTCCAAGGCGGCGCGGATCCTCTGGTTTGCGGCAACACCCCCCGCGACGGCAAAGGCGGGGGTCTGGGGGTGGTCGTTGAGATAGACGGACAACGCGCGTCGGGATTTTTCAGCCAGAACATCGCTGACAGCCGCCTGAAATCCGGCGCACATATCCGCGCGGTCCTGTTCACTTAGCCCGCCTTTTTCCGCCACCACCCCGTCACGGGTGCGCAGCAACGCCGTTTTCAGACCAGAAAAGGACATATCGCACCCCGGACGATCCAGCAGCGGGCGCGGAAAGGCAAAACGGTTCACCTCGCCCGCTTTTGCGGTGCGTTCGACCGCCGGACCACCGGGTTGCGGCAGCCCCAGCAGTTTGGCGGTCTTGTCAAAGGCCTCACCGGGGGCATCGTCAATCGTACCGCCCAGACGGGTAAAGTGATCGGGACCATGGGCAATCAGAAACTGACAATGCCCGCCAGAGACCAGCAACATCAGATAGGGAAAGGCCAGATCGTCGGTCAGGCGTGGCGTCAGCGCGTGCCCCGCCAGGTGGTTGACGCCGATCAAGGGCTTGCCACTGCCCGCAGCCAGCCCCTTGGCGCACATGACACCCGCCAGAACGCCGCCAATCAAACCGGGACCGGCGGTGACCGCGATGGCGTCTATGTCGGACAGGGTCACACCCGCCAGCGCCAGAGCCGCCTCGACAGAGTGATCCAGCTTTTCCGTATGGGCGCGTGCGGCGATCTCGGGAACGACGCCACCAAAGCCCGCGTGCAACTCGGTCTGCCCGGCCACGACAGAGGACAGGATTTGTGCGGGCGCGCCGTTAGTCTGACGCACAACCGCAGCGGCGGTGTCGTCACAGCTGCTTTCCAGCCCGAGGATGGTCAATGTGTGTGCCATGGTTGCGCCGGTTGCGTGCAGATGATGTCGCAGGTAACACTCTGGCGTATCGCGTTCAATCCCGCTCACACCTCAGGTGTCCTGCATCATGTTGCCCACCCTTCTTCTTACCCGGCCTTATCCGCAGTCAGAGAGGTTTGCCGCGATGTGTCGACAGGCAATCGGGGTTGAACTGCCCGTGGTTATCTCTCCGCTTCTCAGGATTGTTCCGCAGGATGTCGCCCTGCGGCGCGCGGATTTTGGGGATGTGATCCTGACCTCTGCCAATGGCGCACGCGCTTTGGCGGATCTTTGCGACGTGACCGGGCTGACCGCCTTTTGCGTCGGGGATCAGACCGCTGAGATCGCGACACAGCTTGGGATGGTCGCCCATTCGGCGCATGGTGCAGCGGCCGACCTGATCGAGTTGATCCGGCGATCCGAGCCGAAACAACCCTTGCTTCATGCGCGTGGGCAGGAAACGCGCGGCGAGATTGCGCAGGCTTTGCAGGCGCATGGCTATGATGTGCGATCCAAAGTGCTTTATGCGCAAGAGCCATGCGACCTTTCCGCCGAGGCGCGGGATCTTTTGAGTGCTGAAAATGTAATCGCAGCGCCTCTTTTCTCACCGCGCTCTGCCAGACTTTTCCCGGGAACACCGGCCAAAAGCCCTGCCGAAATTGTTATTTTCTCCATGAGCAAGGCCGTTTTGCAGGCATATTCCAGACAAACAGCCAGAATAATGCAGCCCCCAAAAACTCCAGACGCCGCGTCCCTCTGCGACCTCATTACCGCGTTTTACCTGACCAGTTCGGGTTGAGAGCCGCACAACTGCGGAATAAGCTAATTAATTGATAGATGTGCGTGAAGACGATTCGAAAGGTTAGGACCACGTGGCGGAACCCAACAAACCCAAGCGTACGAGCGCCAAATCGACAAAGGCAAAAACACCCTCTGTGACGTCCGGGGACGACGCGATAGAGGATGCCGAGGTGGTCGATAATAACCAAGCTGACTCTGTCAAAGGGGCCGAGACGGGCGCAGAAGCGGTTCTGTCCGAGGAGGAAGACACGTCATCTGTGGATCAAGACAAGCCTTTGAGCGAGGGCACACCAAAAGACGACGTGCCCGCAGATGCCAGCGCAGAGGCCAAGCCCGATGACTCTGCGGATGAGGACATCACCGCAAAGGATGACGAGACAAAAGATGAGACCGAGGCAAAAGATGTCGCTTCGGCAAACTCGGATCCGGTAAAGGCGTCGACGGGCGAGGGCCTTAAGACC
>CALGTJ010000107.1 GCA_937901435.1 uncultured Rhodobacter sp.
CGACCCGGCTGCGTTCGTCCCGCAGGCCCATTTCCATTACGCTGAACGTCTGCCATGGCTTGAGATCACAGATAACCTGCCCAAACACGCCAGCACGGCGGATGTCGCCAAACCCGCTAAGGACCCCAAATGACAACCATTGCGCCCTATTGGCAGAACTACATTGACGGCGCGTTCATTGACGGTGGCGCGGGGCGGATTGAGATAGTGAACCCGGCCACGGGCGAGGGTCTGTGCGAACATGCCTGTGCGGATGCGGGCGATGTGGATCGCGCCGTGCAGGTCGCAAAGGCCTGTCATGACAGCAACGTGCTGACTGATATGCGCCCCATTGAACGCGGGCGGCTGGTGCAGCAGATGGGGCATTGGCTGGCCGCAAATGCCGAAGAGATCGCCTGTGTTCTGACCCATGAGCAGGGCAAACCCCTGTGGGAGGCGCGCGCCGAAGTGGCGGGCGCGATCCGTTATTTCGAATATTACGGCAATCAGGCCAGCACGCTGGAGGGGCGCTCTATCCCGCTTGGTAAAGGTTATTTCGACTTCACCCATTTGGAACCCTACGGCGTCTCGGCGCAGATCATCCCGTGGAACTTCCCCTTGGAAATCGCTGCGCGCTCAATCGCTTGCGGGTTGGTGACGGGCAACGCCTGCGTCGTCAAGACATCAGAGATGACCCCCTGTTCCAGCCGCTATTTCGCGCTGGCGGGGCAGGCCGTTGGGCTGCCGTATGGCGCGTTGCAGATCTTTACCGGCTTGGGCGCGGAGGCGGGTGCGGCTCTGGCGCAGCACCCTGACATCAACCAGATCGTCTTTACCGGATCCGTCGCGACCGGACAGGCCATCGCGGGGGCTGCCGCGCGCAGCTTGATCCCTTGCGTGCTGGAACTGGGCGGAAAATCCGCAGCCATTGTGCATGACGACGCCGATCTGGAGGCCTTTGAAACCGATGTGCGCAAGGGTATCTTCGTCAATTCTGGTCAGATCTGCTCGGCATTGAGCCGTGTGGTTGTCCACGGCTCTGCGCATGACGCACTGGTTGACCGCATCGCGGGTCTTGCTAGATCCCTGTCCGTCGGACCGGGGATCGAGCGCACAGAGTTCGGCGCCAACATGGGCCCGATGGCCAGCGAAAAGCAGCGTGATCGCGCCGTGGCGATGGTTGCGGCGGCGCAAGCGGCAGGCGCGCAGGTCGTGACGGGGGGACACAAGCTGAACACACCGGGCTTTTTCATGGAGCCGACCGTTGTGACAGAGGTGACCCCGGACATGGAGATCGCGCAAGAAGAGGTGTTCGGCCCCGTCGTTTCGATCCTGAAATTCCAAGACGAGGCAGAGGCCATCGCGATTGCCAATGGCACCAGATACGGGCTGGTCGCTGGCGTCTTTACCCGTGATCTGAACCGCGCCACCCGTGCCGCGCGGCATCTGCGTGCCGGGCAAGTCTTTGTGAATGAATGGTTCGCCGGTGGCGTCGAGACCCCTTTTGGCGGGTATGGGAAATCCGGCTATGGACGCGAAAAGGGCAAAGAGGCCCTGCTGAATTATGTGCAGACCAAGAATGTGGCGATCAAACTTGGCTGACCCCGCTTTCAAACCCTTTGATCTGGATGCTGCGCGCGGGATGCTGATTGGTCTCGCGGTCGGCGATGCCTTCGGCACGACTGTGGAATTCTCGCTGCGCGGCTCGTTCCCCGACGTTACCGATATGGTTGGCGGTGGCCCGTTTGATCTGGTGGCAGGGCAGTGGACAGACGATACCTCTATGGCATTGTGCCTTGCGGACAGCCTTTTGGCCCATCGGGGGTGGGATCCGGCGGATTGTATGCGCCGCTTTGTGAACTGGCGTGATCACGGGTATAATTCGGTGACAGGTGCATGTTTTGATATCGGCCTGCAAACCAGCACCGCGTTGGACCGGTTTGTGCAAAATGGTGATCCCTATGCCGGGCCTGTGGACGACAGGCAATCGGGCAACGGTGGCATCATGCGCCTTGCGGCAAGTGTCATCGCCTATGGGGCGGACGCGCAAAACGCGCGCGATCACGCCATGGCGCAAAGCCGCACGACCCATGCCAGCCAAAGCTGCCTGACGGCGGCTGTTGAAATGACGAATATGCTGTTGCTGGGGGATCCCCAGACTTGGCCAAAGCCCGCGCGCCCGCCAGCAGAGGCCAGTGGGTATGTGGTCCACTCGATGCACGCTGCGCTTTGGGCCATGGCGCAAAGCACCGATTTTGAAACGGCTGTGCTTAAAGCGGTCAATCTGGGCGGGGATGCCGATACGGTGGGCGCCATCGTCGGACAACTGGCCGGGCGGGTCTATGGATACTCTGGAATTCCGCAGGACTGGCGCGCGCGCTTGGCGTGGCACGATATCATACGGGCCAAAGCCGATGCGCTTTGGCAATTATCACCGGATATGCCGAAAGGGGGCACTTATGGATGACATGTTTGAAACAGGGCTGGAACAGCGCAAAGCGACGCTTGGGGCGGAGTATGTCGAGAAAAACCTCGCCGCCGCCGATGACTTTACCCGCCCCTTTCAAGAGGCGATGACGGCGTGGTGCTGGGGCTTTGGCTGGGGCGACGATGCGATTGACGCAAAGACCCGCAGCATGATGAACCTGTCCATGATCGGCGCCCTTGGCAAGATGACCGAATGGGAAATCCACTGTCGTGGGGCGATCAAGAACGGCGTCACCAAAGAAGAATTACGCGCTATCATCCATGTTGTCGGGATCTACTGCGGTGTGCCACAGGCGCTGGAATGCTTTCGCGTTGCCAAGAAAGTGCTGGCCGAACAAGAGGGATGACGCCCACCACAGGCCCCAATCGCACGAAGTGCCAGAACAGCGGCACCCTTGGGTGCCTCCTTTAGGTTAGCGACCCTTAAAAATCGACGTTCACGCCCGGCAGTTTCAACGCCTTCATCAGGTCGCGCAGCTCTTGCCGGGCGGCAACCATCGAAATGTTGAATTGCTTGACGCCGATGTCCTTGAGATCCAGCAGGGTCAGCCCGCGCGGGAACAATTCGCGAAAGGTCACACGCTCGCTGAAGCCGGGAACCACGCGAAAGCCGATCCGCTTTGCCAGTTCGTTCAGCGCGTCTTCCATCTTTTTCTTGTTGACCATCGCCTGCGCGCCCAGTCGGTTGCGCGCCACGATCCAGTCAGACGGACGCAGACCCGCACTGGCGCGCAATTGCCGCGCGCTCCAGACCATTTCCGAATAGACCGAGGGGCCAAGGATCTGGTTGCTTTCGGGGTCAATCCGCGCCAGCAGGTCGAAATCGACAAAGCTGTCATTCAGCGGTGTGATCAGCGTATCGGCCAGCGAATGTGCGACCTGACTAAGGCGCGTGTGCGAGCCGGGGCAGTCGATCAGGATAAAGTCAGCGTCTCTTTCCAGCCCCGCCACAGCCATCGACAGACGGCGGTCATAGATGTTCTCACCGGGACTCAGTTCGCGCTTTTCCACGTCCGGCAGATCGCGAAAATCCGGGGTCGGCAGGTCAAGGTCATGTTTGGACATATAGGTCAGACGGTTTTCCAGATACCGCGCCAGAGTTTTCTGCCGCAGATCCAGATCAATAACGCCGACCTTATGGCCCATACGGGAAAGTGCTGTGGCGACATGCATCGACACCGTCGACTTGCCTGCCCCACCTTTTTCATTCCCCACGACGATAATATGCGCCATGGTGCGCCCCTTTATTTGTGCCCTACACGCCCCGGCGTGCCTGCAAGACTATATGGTGCAGTGTTGTTCTTTGAAAGCACTGCTTGGCGATTTTTGCGCGTTTGGGCAAACCCGCCACGCTGCTTGTCGATTACCGCGCTGACAATGCCGCCAAAAGAACCACGCCGATCATTGCACAGGCCATGATGATATTGATGCCACGCTGCGTTTTCTGGGGCAGGTTGAGCCGTTCCAGCGAGGCCCCGGCATAAAGCCAGATCAGGTGGATCGGGATCCAGATGGCGTTCAGGATCAGGAATTTCACGATGATTTCCAACCAAAACGCATCTGGAAACAGCGGAAAGCCGGAAAACAGGGTTGTGGCGACCACATAGGCCTTGGGGTTGATCGCCTGCAACATCAGACCCGACAGAATGCCTGGCTTTTTCTCGGCGTGGATAAAGGCGACCTTTGACCCGGCCAGCGCGATCTTGGCAGCCAGATACAACAGATACAGCGTCGAGGCAGCCAGCAGCACCACACGGATCACCGGATTGGCCAGCACAAGGGCTGCCAGCCCCGTCACCACCGCCAGCATCGTCATATTCGACCCAAGCCCAAGGCCGATCACATAGCGCAGGCCCGAGCGATAGCCAAAGGCCGCGCCCACGCCAGCAGTGCTCAGAACACCGGGACCGGGGGTGCTCAGCAGTAAAAGGACAGCGGCGACAAAGGATAACATTCAGGGGGCCTCACATGAAAACGCCGCCCGAAAGGAGCGGCGCTTTGATCTTGCAGAAGTCTGGCGGGATTTAGAAGCCCAGACCTTCGTATTTTTTCTTGAACTTGGACACGCGACCGCCAGTGTCCATCAAACGTGTGCCGCCACCAGTCCAGGCGGGGTGCACAGAGGGATCGATATCGAGGGACATCACGTCGCCCTCTTTGCCCCAAGTGGATTTCATCTGGATCACGTCGCCATTGGTCATTTTGACGTCGATGATGTGATATTCGGGATGTGTATCTGTTTTCATCTGACCACTCCTTACGCGCTGGCGCCGGATTTCGGCTTGTAGTTGGTGACTTCGGCGATACGTGCGGACTTGCCGCGACGCGCGCGCAGATAGTACAGCTTGGCACGACGCACACGGCCACGACGCACGACGGTGATGCTGTCGATATTGGTCGAATGCAGCGGGAATACGCGCTCGACGCCCTCGCCAAAGCTGATCTTGCGCACACAGAAAGACCCGGCAATGCCATGGCCATTCTTGCGGCTGATGCACACGCCTTCGTAGTTCTGCACACGGGTGCGGGTG
>CALGTJ010000108.1 GCA_937901435.1 uncultured Rhodobacter sp.
TCTTCTCAGATGACAGACTTCAAACGTCTACGAGGGCGATAACGCGGCGCTTACGTTGCGCTTTGGCTTTGGTCGAGCGACCCAAGCTGATCACCATCGGCAGCAGCCTGAACCTGTTTGAACATCCGGTGGCAGAGATGCGCGCGATTGCCGATGAGGTGGGGGCAAAACTGCTGTTTGATGCGGCCCATCAATGCGGGATCATCGCCGGGCGCGCGTGGAAGAACCCGTTGCACGAAGGCGCGCATCTGATGACGATGAGCACCTACAAAAGCCTTGGCGGCCCCCCTGCCGGTCTGATTGTCACGAATGAGGCCGATCTGGCAAAACGGCTGGACGCAATCGCCTTTCCCGGTATGACGGCAAATTTCGATGCCGCAAAGTCAGCGGCTTTGGCCGTATCGATGCTGGACTGGCGCGAGCATGGGCCCGCCTATGCGGCGCAAATGATCGCCGTGTCAAAGGCTTTGGCCAACGCGCTGGAGGCCAAAGGCCTGCCAGTGTTCAAAACCTCGAAAGGCGCGACTAAATCGCATCAATTTGCGATTGAGGCGGCTGGTTTCGGCGGCGGGCAGGCGGCATCAAAGAAACTGCGCCGCGCCGGGTTTTTGGCCTGCGGCATCGGTTTGCCCATTGCAGAGGTGCGCGGCGACATGAACGGTTTGCGTTTTGGCACGCCCGAATTGGTGCGCTGGGGCGTGACGCCGGATCACGCCGAACCGCTTGCGGCCCTGATCGCGGAGGCGCTATACGCCAACGCCCCAGAGGCGATTGCGCCCCGCACGCGCGAGATGCGCGCGCAGTTTACCCAGATGCATTACATCGCCTGAGGTGCCTAGCGGCCCTTTGATTTCCACGTGTCCAGCCAGCGCCGGACGCGGCCCTTTTTCTCCGACACGCGGTCTCCGACCCGGTCATAAGCCTCGCCCACATCCTCGAGCAGCGGATCGACAGAGCGCTCGCGGAATTGCAGCCACATGGCCCGCGCAAAGAAATAGGCAAGGGTCATAAACGCAAAGAAGAAGATATTGAACCACGGGATCACCCGCACATCCGGCCCCTCGACAGGCTTGATCGCGATGGCGTTTGGAAAGATCGTCAGGAACCGGTTGCGCCAGCCATAATGCGTTATAACGACCCATTTGGGGTTCTCGGCGTTCGAAATCAGGTTCTTGGCCTCACCGTCCAGATCGCGGGTGTCGAACTTGAAATACGGTGGCCAGATCCAGCCGGTATCCTCGTTGCGATAGACCATCTGACCCTCTGCCTCGCGCTGGATGAACCCCAGCAGATAGGTCTTTTTCACAACCGCATTGATGAACAGAACATCACGGTTCAAAAATTCCACATTGCCGCTTTCAGCCTGTGCAAAGAACAGGCGGTTCCACTTGCTGAAATCCTGACGGATCACTTCTGTTCCGGTGATGCGCGCCATGTCGTGCTGGGGCAGAACGTAATGCAACAGCCCGCCAATCAGCACAAAGACGATGGCCTTGAGAATGGTTTTCACTCTATGCATTTGGACCTCAGTTCCAGTTCGTTGCGATCAGCACGCCCACGACCGCAAGGGTCGGGACCACATAGACCAGCAAAATCAATTTCGGGCGGATACCAGAGTGATACTCGACCATGCCCTGTTCGATATAGGCGTCACGGTCGTTCACATCACCCCCGTCCGGGTGCATCTCTGCCCATTTGTCTTCAAGCTTTTCGCGTCGAATGGAGCGTGAATACACCCAAACCAAACCATAGACGACGCTGAGGCCGATAAAGCCAAACACCAAAAGCCGGATCAGTCCCATTATCGTCTTCGCCTTACGGCCCCCCAAGGGCCAACAAGATTAACCAAGTCGTCAGCCGCCCGACGCGCAGGTCTTGGCGGCTCGTTCGGCTTGGCCGGTTGCGCCGCTTGCAGCGCCTGCGGCATCTCCATTCCCGGCTCGGCCCCGAACAGAGCCGCACGGGTTCCAGCCTTATCCACTTGATACTCAGTCGCAAGGAAATCAGCAACAAAGCCTTTCTTTGTCTCTGACCACCCCGAGTAAAGCTGATAGAACAGTTCTTTGTGGCAGATAAACAACTGACGCACGTCCAGCGGGGTCAATTCTGCCAGCATCTGATTCACCAGATCGCGGTACTTATGCGCGCCAGAGCGCAGCGTATAAAAATACGCGGGATGTTCCGAGGTGATCCGGGGCCACTCTCCGCCGCCCTCGACCCAGCGCAACAGATCGGCCAGCCCATGAAAGGCGTCCGGCAGGGCACTGCCCAGATTGCGCGCCAGCATCCGCAAATCGCGCCGTGTCGCACCCGTCAAATCCTGCGCAAGGGTCGACGCCACATCGACCAGAATGAAATCCATCTTTTGCCGCAGGATCGCGCCCGCATCCACATTGCGCGCCTTGACGATGCTTTCAGTCAGCCCGTTCAGATCCAGAAACCGCGCCACGTGATTATGTGCGCTCAACGCGAATTTATGCTCGATCGGCACATCCTTGGGCACCTCACCCACAGAGATCAGCGCAGGGTGATCCAGATCGCGAAACAGATAGATGCCCCCGAAATGCGCCGTCCAAAAGCTGCCTGTTTCGACGGTCACCGTGTCCAGATCCACCGGGTTGCGGATCACATCGCCGGTCTGTTTGGCAAGCCCGATCATATCGGCGATCAGAACATCGTCCCACCATGCGTCTTCCTCGTTGCGAAAGCGTTCGATCTTTTCCGTCAGCTGGCGCGCATTCTTGACATCGCCCCCGGTGGTGTCGGCCTCGACCACGACGCGGCGAATGTCGAACAACCGTTTGGGCGCGCCCATCTCGAACACCGTATTGGCCAACTCGCCCGCCACCGCATCCCGCGTGGTCAGCGCAAACAGCTTTGCCTCGTTGCGCTCAATAAACTGACGCAACACATCGCGCGAAAAAGAGAATTTCGCGTTCAGTAACGGTGCGGATTTTTGCTCTGTCGACATCAGGATGAACTGCCGGTTGCAGCCATTGGGATTAAGGTACAGCGGATCATCCAACTCAAACCCGATCTCAGGGCTATACCCTGAAATATCCACGTGGAAATCCGTCAGGTTCGTGGTCTTGCCCGTCAAATGCTTGAGCGCACGGTTATAGCGATCCACCAGCGGCGGAGAGGCCACCTCGAACAGATTGCCGAACATCAGACCTTTTTCGATGAGGCGTTTCACGTGTGTTGTCTCCGTCGCGCCATGGCGCTGAATGCGTAAAGGTAAACGGGCAGCCAGATCAGCGAGGACATGCCCGTCATCAGGGCTGTCCCGCCGACCGTTGGCTTGTGATCGTGTTCGGGCGCAGGATCTGGGTTCAGACTCCAGAACATCGCAAAGTTCAGGCCCGCACAGAACACCGCCCCGACTAATGTCAACCAAGCGTTGGCGTTGGCGATGGGCAGGCGGTCCCAAAGGTAGCCATGCACAAAGAACGCAGCGACAATACCGCCGATCACGGCAATCGCCACCAGCAACCCCAGAACCACGATCACCTGAACCATCATCGCATCAAATCCTCGCCCTTTCGTTTCTCGACCCGCTGCGCCAGGGACAACCAGACCAGCGCCAGCACGGGCACCCAGATGATCGCCAACATCAGCGAACGACGCAACAGGATCGCGCCGATGACGCCGGGTGCGTGCATAAATGCCCCAAAAACCGGCACGCCGTGCACCGTAAAGATCAAGACCCATAACCCAAAGCCCGCAAGTGCCAACAAGACGGCAGAGGTCGCGATAGCGCCGAACACTTGCCCCTGAGACCGTGTGCCACGCGGCACAATCCGCAACGGGATCAACACTGCCAGCATTGCCATGATCGCCAGCGGCAGCCCCGTGTTCAACAATCCGACCGGTTCGACGTCCATCTATCCTCGCCCCACGTCGCCCTTTACCCTTTGCTCTCAAGATAGCGCCGCTTGGCCTCTTCCTGACGTCCAAAGTCGCGCACCATGTTCTCAATCGCGACCTCATCCGATTTATCCGCATATCGGAATTCACTATCGGCATAGCGGTTGATTTCCTGAATCACCATCTCGACCGTGATCGGCTGGCGCATGTCTTTGATCATGTTCAGCTTTTCATCATAAGGCTTGAACAGGAACAGATCCGGTTCCGCCATCCATTCGTCTGGAAGTTCAAAATCCATCGCCCGCACTTTGACCGCGTCGGTGATGTTCTTGATCGCGCGGCCCGTGAACCGGTCATCCGCCTCTTGGATCGCCTTTAGATAGGTGCCCATCTTGGCAATCGTATCGAGCGCGCCAATCTGCGACGACACCCGGTCGAACACCTCCATCAACCCCGGCTCCTTGGGCCGATTGTGCGACTCGAACGACGCCGCCACCGCCTTCTGGATCTGCT
>CALGTJ010000109.1 GCA_937901435.1 uncultured Rhodobacter sp.
TGGCTAAGTAGGATTTCTTTGCCTCCGGCAGGGATATTTTGAAACAGAAGAAGGGGGCAGGGTGCGATGAAATTATGGGCGGTTTTCAGGCGGAATTGTCAGATCTGGGTTGCTTTCAGGGCAAACCCGTCATGCGGTGAGAGCTTGGAGGCGCGATTGGTGCGGCGGACCTGACGCTGGCATCGAGATATGTTTTGAAGGGTCGCCCTTGCACAAATGCCTGTTCCGGCGGGGTTTGCGGGGCGATAGCCCCTGAGATGTTTGTCATTCGGTGTTTTTTACCTCGTGAACTGCATATGTTTGCGCTATCAGTGCCTTTGACTGAGGTAAGCCCGCTGGAGACGCTGTTTGTGCTGGCATGTTGACCAGGACCGGGTTTCTCTCAATAGAGGCACAGAGATTAGGGATGAGCGGTTGGGTTTTGGGGGGGGCGTCATTGGCGACCGCTTTGGCCCGCCGATCAACAGACGATCTGAGGTGGCGGTAAGGGTGGCCCTGCTGCGCTGACGGGTCGGCATGGACAACACGGAAAGAGGGGCGGGGCCCCTTGGAAGGTTCGATAGGACGATATGGCGAAAGATCTGATGAGCGCGACGACGGCGGCTGAGCTGGGCGACGATATCCGGCGGCATCTGAAACATTCCATTGGCAAGGACGCCGAACATGCCAGCGTGTACGACTGGCGCATTGCGCTGTCCCTGTCGCTGCGAGACCGGGTGGTGGAGCCATGGTTCGCCTCGACGCGACAGACCTATGAGGGGCATCACAAGCGGGTCTACTACCTGTCGATGGAATTCCTGATCGGGCGTCTGATCGAGGATGTGATGATCAACCTCAACGTCGAAGAGGTTGCGCGCAAGGCGATGGCGGATCTTGGGCAGGACTATGAACAGATCGTCGCGGACGAGCCGGACGCGGCACTGGGCAATGGTGGTCTGGGACGGCTTGCGGCCTGTTTCATGGACAGCCTGTCGACGCTGGCGATCCCGGCCTATGGCTATGGCATCCGCTATGAGCATGGCTTGTTCGAGCAGCATTTCGAGAACGGTCAGCAGGTCGAGACCGCCGAGGGCTGGCTGGCGCAGCGCCATGTCTGGGAATTCGAGCGTCCCGAGGTGGCCTACAAGATCCATTTTGGCGGCTATGTCAGCGAAAGCGAAGGCACCTCTGTCTGGCATCCGGCGGAAACGGTGCTGGCCTCGGCCTATGACACGCCCGTTGTGGGCTGGCAGGGCAAATGGGCCAACACCTTGCGTTTGTGGGCGGCCAAGCCTGTGAAACTGTTCGATCTGGAAAGCTTTAACCGCGGTGATTACGTCGCGGCGAACGCGACAGAGCGGCTGGCGCGGACCATTTCGCGGGTGCTTTACCCCGATGACACCACCGAGCAGGGCAAGGAGTTGCGCCTCAAGCAAGAGTATTTCTTTACCGCCGCCTCGCTGAAAGATCTGGTGCGGCGGTTCATTTACGAAGGCAATGAGATCGAGACTTTGGCTGATCACGTCGCCATCCAGCTAAACGACACCCATCCGGCGATTGCGGGGCCGGAACTGATCCGCATTCTGGTGGATGATCATGGGATCGAAATGCAGCGCGCCATCGACATCGCCCGCGCCAGCCTCGCCTATACCAACCACACCCTGCTGCCCGAGGCGCTGGAACGCTGGCCGGAAGGTCTGTTCGCGCGCATCCTGCCGCGTCATCACCGCATCATCCAGATCATCGAGGAGCGTCATCTGGTCGAGACCGGCAGCGACGTGCGCATCATCGAGCATGGGGATGTCAAGATGGGAGAGTTGGCCTTTGTCATGGCCCACAACGTCAACGGCGTCTCGGAGCTGCATTCCGAACTGGTCAAGGAAACGGTCTTTGCCGATCTGCACAAGGCCTATCCCGAGCGGATCATCAACCAGACCAACGGGATCACCCCGCGCCGCTGGCTGCATTCCTGCAACCCGCCCCTGCGCAACCTGATCACGGACACCATCGGCACCGGCTGGCAAAACGATCTGGAACGGCTGCAAGAATTGACGCCCCATCTGGATGACAGCGGCTTCCTCGACGCCTTCCGCGCGGCCAAGACCCAGAACAAGCACCGTCTGGCGAAATGGCTGAAAGAGCGCGACGGGATCACGCTGAACACCGACGCGATGCTGGATATCCAGATCAAGCGGATCCACGAATACAAGCGCCAGCATATGAATATTCTGGAAACCATCGCCCTGTGGAATGACATCCGCGACAATCCCACAGGTGACTGGACGCCGCGCGTCAAGATCTTTGGCGGCAAGGCGGCGCCGGGGTATTTCCTTGCGAAATCCATCATCCGGCTGATCAACGATGTGGCCGAAACGATCAACAATGATCCCGTCACCAAGGATCTGTTGCAGGTGGTATACCCCGAGAATTACAACGTCTCGATGGCTGAAATTCTGATCCCGGCGTCTGATCTGTCTGAACAGATCTCGACAGCGGGCAAAGAGGCCTCTGGCACCGGAAATATGAAACTGTCCCTGAACGGCAGCCCGACGATTGGCACGCTGGACGGCGCAAACGTGGAGATCCGCGAGCATGTGGGGGCCGAGAACTTTTTCCTCTTTGGCCTGACCGCCTCTGAGGTGGCAGAGCGGCGCACGCATCACGAATACGCCCGCGCCGCGATCGATGCCAGCCCCAACCTGACGCGGGTTCTGGGGCAAATCCACGATGGCGTGTTCAGTAATGGAGAGCGCGGACGCTACGGCGACCTGCTGCCAAACCTCTATGAAAGCGACTATTTCCTCGTGACCTGCGATTTTGACGATTACTATAAAACCCAGCGCGAGGTCGACAGAGTGTTCCGCGATGTGCCACGATGGACACGAATGGCGGCGGCGAACACTGCCGGGATGGGGTGGTTCTCGTCGGATCGCACGATCCAGGGTTATGCGGCTGATATCTGGGGGGCGACATCGTTGGCTGCGGGCTAACTGCGGTTCTTGGAGACGGCGACAACAGGGGGAAACAGGCGCATGATCCAGACACACGAGGCACATCAGATTGCGGCGGGGCGGCACGCCGACCCCTTTGCGGTGCTGGGGATGCATATGGTCGAGGGCCAGCCAAGCGTGCGTGTCTTTGCCCCGCATGCGGATCACGTCGAGGTGCTGGACGCCAAGACCGGCAAGCTGGTCATGGCGCTGGAGGCTCATCCAGAAGGGCAAGGGCTGTTTGCAGGACTGGCCGCCCGCCGCAAAAAAGTCTTTCCCTATCGTTTGCGCTTTACCCATGGTGATCATGTCTGGGAGGGCGACGATCCCTATCGCTTTGGCCCGGTGCTGGGCGAGATGGACGAACACCTGTTCAACGAGGGCGCGCACCGCCAGTTGTGGAAGGTACTGGGCGCGCATGTGATGACCCATGAGGGGGTCGAGGGTACGCATTTTGCCGTCTGGGCCCCCGCCGCCAGTCGGGTCTCTGTCGTGGGGGATATGAACGGCTGGGACGCGCGGCGTGGGCTGATGCGTCCGCGAGGCGTGACGGGCGTGTGGGAGCTGTTTGTTCCCGGCATTGCAGAGGGCGAGCCGTATAAATACGAAATCCTCGACCAGCACGGCAACGTCTTGCCACAAAAGGCCGACCCTTATGGCTTTGGCGCGGAACATCCGCCCAAGACCGCCTCTGTGGTGCGCAGGCTGGATGGCTACGACTGGGCCGATGGCGCGTGGATGTCCAAACGCGCCGCGCACAATCGCATCGACCAGCCGATCTCGATCTACGAGGTCCATCTGGAAAGCTGGCGACGTGTCCCCGAAGAGGGCAACCGCCCATTGTCGTACTTTGAACACGCCACGCAATTGGTGGGATATGCGCGCGAGATGGGGTTCACCCATATCGAACTGATGCCTGTGTCGGAATATCCCTTTGACGGCTCTTGGGGCTATCAGCCCATCGGCCTGTTTGCGCCCTCGATCCGCTTTGGCACGCTGGCCGAATTCCGCGGGTTTGTGGACGCCTGCCACGCGGCTGACATCGGTCTGATCATCGACTGGGTGCCCGGCCATTTTCCCGAGGATGTGCATGGGCTGGGCCAGTTTGACGGCACGGCGCTGTATGAACATGCCGACCGCAAAGAGGGCTTTCATCCCGACTGGAACACGCTGGTGTTCAACTACGGGCGGCGTGAGGCGGTGAATTACCTTGTCTCTAACGCCTTGTATTGGTTGCAGGAACATCACATTGACGGCCTGCGCGTCGATGCGGTGGCCTCTATGCTGTACCGCGATTATTCGCGCAAGGACGGCGAATGGATCCCCAACAAGGACGGCGGACGCGAGAATTACGAGGCGATTGCGTTCCTGCAGCAGATGAACACCCGTGCTTACGGCGATGTGCCCGGCGTGATGACCGTGGCTGAGGAAAGCACGGCCTTTCTCGGTGTCAGCGGCCCTGCGGATCAGGGCGGGCTGGGCTTTGGCTACAAGTGGAACATGGGCTGGATGAACGACACCCTGTCCTACATGGAAGAAGACCCGATCCATCGCAAATACCACCATAACAAGATGACCTTTGGCCTGCATTATGCGTTTTCGGAAAACTTCGTCCTGCCGATCAGCCATGACGAGGTGGTCCATGGCAAAGGCTCGATGATCGAAAAGATGCCCGGTCTGGGGGATGATAAATTCGCCAATCTGCGGGCTTATTACGGCTTTATGTGGGGGCATCCGGGCAAGAAGCTGTTGTTCATGGGCTGTGAATTTGCCCAAGGGCGCGAGTGGAACCACCAAAGCAGTCTGGACTGGCACCTGCTGGACATTCACCTGCACAAAGGCGTGCAGAACCTCGTGCGCGACCTCAACCGCCTCTACCAATCCACGCCTGCGCTCTATCAACAAGACTGCAAGCCCGAGGGGTTCGAGTGGATCGAAGGCGGGGCGGCGGATGAATCCATCTTTGCCTGGGTGCGCTATGGCTATGATGGGGCGGCACCTATTCTGGTCGTCTGCAACATGACCCCGATCGAGCGCACCAACTGGCGCATCGGGGTGCCCTGCGCGGGGCGCTGGGCCGAGCGGTTGAACTCTGACGCGTCGATTTATGGCGGTCAGGACCGGGGCAATCTGGGGGGCGTAACCAGCGAACAGATCGCGGCCTCGGGGCGGGGGGATTCGGTCGCGCTGACCATTCCGCCGCTGTCGACGTTGTTCTTTGAGTTAGATCACGACTGAATAGCTATACTGCATCAAAACGATCAAAAAAATGTTCAAAAAATAGGGGGGAAATAAGATGGGGGAGTACAAGATGAGTTTGGAATCACAACGACTTGTACAGCAATCCATGGCTTTTGTTCTGGCCGGGGGGCGGGGTAGCCGCCTGTATGAGCTGACCGACCGACGCGTCAAGCCTGCGATGTATTTCGGCGGCAAGAGCCGGATCATCGACTTTGCCCTGTCCAATGCCGTGAACTCTGGCATCCGCCGCATTGGCGTCGCAACCCAGTACAAGGCGCACTCGCTGATCCGTCACCTTCAGCGCGGGTGGAGCTTTTTTCGCGCCGAGCGTAACGAAAGCCTTGATATCCTGCCCGCCTCGCAGCGTCTGAACGAGGAAAACTGGTACAAAGGCACCGCCGATGCGGTAACCCAGAACATCGACATCATCCGTGACTATGCGCCCAAATACATCGTCATCCTCGCGGGCGATCACATCTACAAGCAGGACTATTCCGTGATGATCAAGCATCACGTGGAAAGCGGGGCGGATGTCACCGTCGGCTGCATCGAGGTCCCCCGGATGGAGGCGCGCGCCTTTGGCGTGATGAAGGTCGACGAGACCGACCGCATCCTTGATTTCGTCGAAAAGCCCGCCGATCCCCCCGCGATGCCCGGCCATCCGGATATGGCGCTGGCCAGCATGGGAATTTACGTGTTCGAAACGAAGTTTCTGTTTGAAATGCTGCAAAGGGACGCGGAAAACCCCAACTCCAGCAATGATTTCGGCGGCGACATCATCCCCGATATCGTCAAGAACGGCAAAGCGGTGGCACATCCCTTCAGCCGCTCTTGCGTGCGTTCCGGGTTAGCGGAAGAGCCTTATTGGCGCGATGTGGGCACGGTTGACGCCTTTTGGCGGGCCAACGTAGATCTGACCCAGTTCAAGCCGGAATTGGACCTCTATGAAACTGAATGGCCGATCTGGACCTACTCTGAACTGACGCCCCCGGCGAAATTCATCCACAACGAAGAGGGCCGTCGCGGTCATGCGGTGTCGTCCATGGTGTCGGGCGGCTGCATCATCTCTGGGTCTTCCCTCGAAGAATGCCTGATGTTCACGGGCGTGCGCACCCATTCCTATTCGGAATTGCAGGGCGTCGTGGCCTTGCCCTATGCGGAAATCAACCGCCATGCGCGGCTGCGCAATGTGGTGATTGATCGCGGTGTCGTCATCCCCGAGGGGCTGGTCGTCGGCGAAGATCCAGAGCTTGACGGCAAGCGGTTTCGCCGCACCGACAATGGCATTTGCCTGATCACCCAGCCAATGATTGATAAACTGGATCTATAGAGGCAAGCGCAGCATGAACATCCTTTTTGTGGCGTCAGAATGCGCCCCGTTTGTGAAAACCGGGGGGCTTGCGGATGTGATCGGGGCCGTGCCCAAGGCGCTGAGCGCGTTGGGCCATTCGGTGCGTGTGCTGATCCCCGGCTACCCCGCGCTGGCGCCGCAAATGGCGGCGGGCAAGGTGGTGATGACATTCTCGGACCTCTTTGGCGGGCCTGCGCGCGTGGTGGCGGCCTCGGCGCAGGGGCTGGATCTGTTGCTGCTGGACGCGCCGCATCTGTTTGATCGCAAGGGGACGTTGTATCTGGATGAGGCAGGCCGGGATCACCCGGACAACCATCTGCGCTTTGGGGCCTTGTCGCTTGCCGGGGCCCATGTGGCCAGCGAAGGCTTGGGCAAATGGCGTGCCGATGTGGTCAATGTGCATGACTGGCAGGCGGGGTTGCTGCCTGCCTATCTGAGCCAGATGGACGGCGCGCGCCCGCCGGTTGTGATGACCATTCACAACATTGCCTTCCAAGGCGTGTTTCCCGCGCAGACGCTTGAGCCGCTGAAACTCGCGGCAAGCCTCTTTACCCAAGATGGCATCGAATATTGGGGGCAGATCAGCTTTCTCAAGGCGGGGCTGGCCCTGTCGCAAAAGATCACCACCGTCAGTCCCAGCTATGCCGCCGAGATCCTGACGCCAGAGTTCGGCATGGGAATGGAAGGTCTGCTGCGCGCGCGGGCTGGCGATTTGACAGGCATCCTGAACGGCATTGACCTTGACGTGTGGAACCCCGAAACCGACGCGGCCCTGCCAAAGACTTATTCGGCCAAATCGCAGACCCCCAAGGCTGCAAACCGGCGCGAGGTGGAAAAACGCTTTGACCTTAAAGGCAAGGGGCCGCTGTTCTGTGTGATCAGCCGATTGACGACACAAAAGGGGCTGGACCTGCTGCTTGACTGCCTGCCGGGACTGGTCTGGCGTGGCGCGCGGCTGGCGGTGCTGGGCAATGGCGACAAGGCGATTGAACAAGCGTTCATTTCCGCCGCCTCCCGCTATCGCGGCTCTGTCGGTGTCATCATCGGATATGACGAGGGCCTGTCGCATCTGATGCAGGGCGGCTGTGACGCGATCCTGATCCCCTCGCGGTTTGAACCCTGCGGTCTGACGCAGCTTTATGGGTTGCGCTATGGCACGATCCCGGTCGTGGCCCGCACCGGAGGGCTGGCCGATACCATCATCGACGCCAATCATGCGGCAGGTTTTGCCAATTGCGCCACCGGGTTTCAGTTCGCCCCGATCAATGCGCAACTGCTGGACCGCGCCATCGCGCGCGCCTGTGATGCATTCGAGAACCGCAAGGAATGGACGGCCATGGTGCGCCGTGCGATGAAGCACCCGGTGGGCTGGGATCAATCGGCCATGGCTTATCTCGACGTTTACACATCCGCACAGGGCAGCGCATAACCCCATGACATATGGTCCGATTTCCGGTGGCAACAACCACATTCTTGGCGCGCATCACGATGGAGGCGGGGTGAACTTTGCCGTTTTCTCGCAGAACGCCCAAAAGATAGACCTTTGCCTGTTCACGCCCGACGGCAAGACAGAGACCGACCGCATCGCCTTGCCTGAACTGACCGGACCCGTCTGGCACGGCTATATAGAGGGCATCCCCGTCGGCACGCCCTACGGTTACCGTGCCCATGGCACCTATGCGCCCGAGACCGGGCATCGGTTCAACCCCCACAAGTTGTTGCTGGACCCCTATACCCGCGAGATGCTGGGGGGATGGCAGCAGAACGATGCGGTCTACGGGTTCGATCAATCGTCCTCTGGTGCGGATCTGTCGTTTGACACTCGCGACAGCGCCGCGTTCGTGCCCAAGTCGGTGATTTCTGATCCCGAGATCTTTCGCTCGATCCCGCGCCTCAAGACGCCCGAGGATGGCCGCGACCTGATCTATGAGGCGCACCCGCGCGGGTTGACCCAACTGAACGCCCATGTGCCAGAGCCTTGGCGGGGCACCTACGAGGGGCTAGCCTCTGACTGGATGATCGACCATCTGCTGTCGATGGGCGTCAAGACGGTCGAGTTGCTGCCGGTGCATGGCTTTGTCGATGACGCCTTTTTACACGCGCGCGGCTTGCGCAATTACTGGGGCTATAACTCGATTGCGTTCTTCGCCCCCGAGCCGCGCTATTTCGGCCCCCAGGGGCTGGTCGGCTTTCGCAATATGGTCAACCGCTTTCACGCCGCCGGAATCGATGTGATCCTCGACGTGGTCTATAATCACACCGCCGAGGGCGATCAGCGTGGTCCGACCTACAGCTTTCGTGGGCTGGACAATGCCAGTTATTACCGCCTGATCGCGGGGCAACCGCGCTATTACGTGAATGACACGGGCTGCGGAAATACGCTCAACATGTCAAACCCTTACGTGCTGCGTATGGTGATGGACAGCCTGCGGTTTTGGGTGGATTGCATGGGGATTGACGGCTTTCGCTTTGATCTGGCCACCACCTTGGGGCGCGAGGATTATGGATTTGACCCCAATGGCGGTTTTTTCGACGCGCTGCGTCAGGACCCGATCCTATCCCACGCGCGCCTGATCGCAGAGCCTTGGGACATCGGTCCCGGCGGCTATCGTCTGGGCGAATTCCCGCATGAGTTTGCCGAATGGAACGACCAATACCGCGACACCCTGCGCCGCTACTGGCGGGGCGATCCCCATAGTGCGCAGGAACTGGCCGCGCGCCTGCTGGGATCTGCCGATAAATTCGACCGGGCCGGGCGGCGGTCGTGGTCTTCGGTCAATTTCATCTGCGCCCATGACGGGTTCACGCTGGCGGACACGGTCGGCTACAACGAGCGTCACAACGAGGCCAATACCGAAAACAACCGCGACGGGCATCATTCGAACTATAGCGACAATTGCGGCGTTGAAGGGGCGACAAACGATCCGGACATCCGGGCAAAGCGCACAAGGCGACAGCGTAACATGCTGGCGACGCTGTTCTTTTCGCAGGGCACGCCAATGCTGCTGGCAGGCGATGAGTTTGGGAATTCACAGGCAGGCAACAACAACGCCTATTGTCAGGACAACGCGATCGGCTGGCTGAACTGGGAAAAATCTGACAAGGATCTACAGAGTTTCGTGCGCGATCTTGCCGCGTTTCGCGTGGCCCACCGCGCCCTGCGCCAGACGCGCTTTCTGCACGGTGAAACCCGCGCGCAGGACGGCTTCAGCGATGTGGAATGGCGCGATTTTTCAGGGGGTCCGCTGCAATGGCGCGATCCGGGGCTCAGCAATCTGTGCCTGATCCTGCGCTGCTCTGCCGAGGCGCCGGTCTATGAACCTGCTGACGATGTGGTGGTGATCGCCTTCAACCGCTCTGCAAAGGACGCGCAGGTTCAGCTGCCGCCCCCTTCCGAGGGGTGCGTCTGGATGCGCGGGATCGATACGGGTTCGGCTGAACAAACAGAGCAGTTTGAGGCCGACTTGGCAGATGTCGCCGCAGATTCTGTGGTGGCCTTCGTTCAAATGCAGGATGGATCCGCCCGTGTGTGAGCTGAAACCGTGAGTGACCTGACCGCGCTGGGCGACCTCTTTGGCATCCTGCCGCATTATTTCGCGTTCAGTGGCGAGGACCGCCATACCAATGACGACACCCGCCGCGCCTTTCTGGCTGCCAACGGGGTGGATGTCAGCAGCGACCCGGCCATTGCAGAGACCCTGCACCGGATGCGCGTAGAGGCAGAGCATCGCTGGTTCCCGGTCGAGCAAATCATCGACGCGTTCAGTCCGTGGGATTTCGGCTTTGGCCTTGGGGCCGCTTGGCAGGTGACGCCATGGGGTGGTGGTGATGGGGGTGGTGGTGATGGGGGTGGTGGTGATGGGGGTGGTGGTGATGG
>CALGTJ010000110.1 GCA_937901435.1 uncultured Rhodobacter sp.
CCTACGCCTTGTTTCCCCATATGAGCGTGCTGGAAAACGTCAGCTATGGCCTTGGCTTTTCGGGCTTTCCCAAGGCCGAAACCCGAGAGCGCGCCTTGGCGGGGCTGGATCTTGTGGGGCTGAAAGGCTTTGACACCCGCCTGCCAAGCGAGTTGTCCGGCGGGCAACAACAGCGCGTGGCCGTGGCGCGGGCCTTGGTGTTGGAGCCGCAGGTGCTGCTGTTTGACGAGCCGCTGTCCAATCTGGACGCCAAACTGCGCCGTCAGGTGCGCGAGGACATCCGCGATATCCAGCAAAACCTTGGCCTGACGGTGGTTTACGTGACCCACGATCAGGAAGAGGCGCTGGCCGTCTCTGACAAGATCGTTGTGATGCGCAATGCCTCGATTGCCCAGATTGGCACCCCCCGAGACCTCTATGACGCGCCCGCCGACCGCTTTGTGGCGGATTTCATCGGCGAGGCGAATATCATCCCTTGCGAGATCACGGATGTCACGCAAGAGCGCGCCACCATCCGCATCGCTGATTTCCAGCACGAATTGCCCTCTGGCGGTCTGCCGGTCGGTCCCGCCGATCTGGCGGTGCGCCCGACGCGGCTGAAACTGGGGGTCGAGGCGGGGATAGAGATGACCGTGGCCAAGGCGACCTATGTGGGCAGCCGTATGGAATACGCGTTAGAGGCCAGCTTTGGTCGTATCTTTGCCGTCCATGAAAATGTGGACGATCCGTTTGCCGTGGGGCAGATGATCAATGTCGGGCTGGACCGGGTCGGGCCGGTCTTGTTGCCCGTGTCCTAACTGTGCGCGCGGGGTGTCATTCTGCGCGGATCATACCCAGTCTTGAGTAAACCAGTCTTGAGTAAACCAGTCCTGATCAAATCCTGCGCAGATCAAATGATGGAGCCCGCCCAATAACCCTGCCCGAAACGATGCGCGCCATGGTCACGATGGGCCACGGGGAGCTGGACCAGATGGTCTATCACACCGATTGGCCCCGGCCTGACCCGGCACCGGGTGAGGTGCTGGTTCGTGTGGGGGCCGACCACGGGCGCGGGCTTTGGTACAGTCAAAGACGAGGACCCGGCATGGGGCGGCACGCCGATCCGTTTTCCGCGCATTCAGGGCGCTGATGTTTGCGGAGGCATCGTGGCGGTCGGGCAGGGCGTGAACCCCGCCTGGATCGGCGAGCGCATCATCACCGACAACTGGCTGCGCGACCCGGATGATCCCTCGAACAAGGAAAAATGCGGGTATTTCGGGTCCGAACGCGATGGCGGCTTTGCGCAATTCACGACCCTTCCGGCGGTCAACGCGCAGGCGGTGACCTCAGGGTTGAGCGATGCGGAACTGGCGACCTTTTCCTGCTCTTATTCCACCGCCGGGAGCATGTTGATGCGTGCCAGCGTCACATCCGCCGACACGGTTCTGGTGCCCGGTGCCCGGTGCCTGGTGCCCTGCCCGGTGCCTGGTGCCTCGGGTGGCGTAGGTGGCGCGCTGGTGCAACTGGCCAAACGGCGCGGCGCGCGGGTGATTGGGCAGGGGTCAGAGCCAAGCACGCAGATGTGGCCGCCCTTGCCGCCACCTATCCGCTGGACCAGTTGCACGCAGCGCAAACGGCCTTTCTCGCCAAGGCCCACACAGGAAACATCGTGGTCACCCCATAAAGACCGCACCCCCGCGGGCCTTGGCCGACGCCCTGCGCAACATGCTACGCAACATGCCACACGCCTTACTCTGTCCCGCCCCTTCACCGTCAGCCCTCGAAAATGACCGGGCAACCACGCAGGTTGCGGGCGCAACATTGATCCATGTCAGTGTTTTTCGGGGCGCGCGTGGTACTGAAAAGGCATTGTGAACAGGAGACGTCAGATGGCAGAGCTTCCCTTTGATACGGCTGAGATCGAGGAATTGGTGTTGCGGTTCAACGCGGTGACAGCCAAGGAGGCGACGGATATTTCGGACCTTGGCGGCAATGCCTCGGACGACGAAGTGGCCGCGACCTTGCAGGAAACCGATGGCGATCTGAGCCGCGACGAGATCACGCAAGAGATCGAAACCATGAACGACGAACAGCAGGATGCGCTGATTGCGCTGTTCTGGATCGGGCGGGGCGATTGTGATCCCTCGGAATGGGAGGCGACAAAGGTGCTGGCCCGCCAAGAACATGCAGGCCCCGTCAGCCGCTATTTGCTGGGCCAGCCGGATGTGGGGGAATTCCTGACCCAAGGGCTTGAGGCGATGCTGGAATATGGCGTGGATTGACCCGCGCGGCCACGCACCCCGTGCCATTTGGTGGATCTGTGCTAAGACTGCGCCACACATCGAAGGGTGACATCGCAGGGTGACACTGGAGATCG
>CALGTJ010000111.1 GCA_937901435.1 uncultured Rhodobacter sp.
GGGTCTGGATTTGCCCGCGTGCATCGGTGATGCTGGCAAGCGCATGGGCAAGGATCATCGCCGGATCAGCCAGCAGTCCGCCCCAATTGCCCGAATGATGCGCGCCCTTGCGCAGATCGACCACAAGGTCAAACCCAATGCCGCCGCGTGAGCCCATGAACATGGTTGGAATCTGCGCATCAAGACGCGGCCCGTCCGAGGCGATCAGCACATCGGCCTGCAGGGCGGTACGGTGCAGGCGCATCATCTCGGCCAAGCCCGGAGAGCCGATTTCCTCGCTCATTTCCAGCACAATCTTGACGTTGAACCCAAGGTGGCCGCGCAGGCCAAGCACGGTTTCAAGGGCGGCGATATTGACCAGATGCTGCACCTTGTTGTCGGCGGCACCGCGCCCGTACAGACGCTCGCCCTCTTGGGTTAGCGTAAAGGGCGTCAGCGCCTCACGCCAGGCCTCGGCCTGTCCCCAGATCGCATCGCCATGGCCATAGGTCAGAACGGTGGGGAGGGCGGGATCCTCGATCCGCTCCCCCAGCAGAAACGGCCCGCCTTTGTCTGCACCAAGGGGATTGTCATGGATCGTGCAGGCAAAGCCCATGGCCTCAAGCCGGGGCTGGATGGCCTCGTTCAGGTAGCGCAGAAGTTCTGGGCGCTGGGCGGGGTTCTGGCTTTCGGTGGGATAAGAGACCAGATCCGCGAGATCCGATTGCAAGCGGCCAGAGTCAAAATAGGCGCTGGCTTTGGCTATAGCGTCTTGGCGGGTCATTGGGTGTCTCCGGACTGGGGCGAAGGGGTCAGCTCTGCCAGCATCGCCTTGCGCATCAGGAATTTCTGCGGCTTACCAGTGACGGTCATGGGCAGGGCGTCGACGATACGGATGTGGGTGGGCAGTTTGTAGTGGGCGATATTGTCTTTGCAGTACTGGCGCACGGTCTCGGGATCCAGCCTCGCCCCGCGCACGGGAATGATCCAGGCGCAGGTGACCTCGCCGTAATGCGCGTCCGGGATGCCAAAGACCTCGGCTTGCTCGATCATGGGGTGGGTAAAGAGGAAATCCTCGATCTCTTTTGGATAGATGTTCTCGCCGCCACGGCAGATCATATCCTTGAGCCGCCCGGTGATGGTGCAATACCCTTCGGCGTCAAAGACAGCCAGATCGCCGGTCTTCATCCAGCCCTCGGCGTTGATTGAACCGGATGTCTTGATCGCGTCGCCCCAGTAGCCTTTCATCACGCTGTAGCCACGGGTTAAAAGTTCGCCTTGAGTGCCAACGGGAACAATCGCGCCCGCCTCGTCGACGATCCTGCATTCCACATGGGGGTGGATGCGGCCCACGGTCGAGACGCGCTTGGCGATGGGGTCGTCCAGATTGCTCTGGAAGGAGACGGGGCTGGTTTCGGTCATGCCATAGGCGATGGTGACGCCGCTCATATGCATGTCCGATTGCACGCGGCGCATGACCTCGATCGGGCAGGGTGCGCCTGCCATGATGCCGGTGCGCAGGGTGCGGAGGTCGAATTGTGCGAAATCGGGGGATTCCAGCATGGCGAGGAACATGGTGGGCACGCCATAAAGCGCGGTACAGCCCTCGTCAGAGACCGCGCGCAGGGTGTCAAGCGGGTCAAAGCCTTCGCCGGGGATGATCATCGCCGCGCCCTTGGTGACACAGCCAAGGGTGCCCATGACCATGCCAAAGCAGTGGTAGAAGGGCACGGGGATGCAGAGGCGGTCCTGCGCGGTGAACGCCATCGTGGCGGTGACGAAGGCGGCGTTATTTGTGATGTTGCGATGGGTCAGGCTTGCGCCTTTGGGGGCGCCTGTAGTGCCAGAGGTGAACTGGATGTTGATGATGTCATCGGGGTCAAGGCTGGCGCTGATCTGGTCAAGGTCGTCGGTTGTCGCCTCGCCGTTGTCGCAGAGCGCGTCAAAGCTGATCATGCCGTCGGGTGTTGCGTCTCCCATGGCGATCACGGCGCGCAGGTGGGGCAGGCGGGTGGTGTTGAGCAGGCCCGGCGTGCTGCTATCCAGATCGGGGGCCAGCTGGTTCAGCATGTGGATGTAGTCCGAGGACCTGAAGCGCTGGGCGGTGATCAAGGCGCGGCATTCAACCGCGTTGAGGGCGTATTCCAGTTCTGCCACGCGGTAGGCCGGATTGATGCAGACCAGAACGGCCCCGATGCGGGCGGTGGCGAATTGGGTCAGCAGCCACTCGGCGCGGTTGGGCGACAGGATGCCGACGCGGTCGCCTTTGCTCAGACCAAGCGAGATCAGACCGGCGGCGAGGCGGTCGATTTCTGCGGCAAACTCCAGATAAGTCCAGCGGATCGCCTGTTTGGGGAAAACCGCGGCGAGGGCCTTGCCATGGGTCGCGACGGTCTGGGCCAGCACCTGCGGAATGGTGAGGTTGATCAAAGGCGTGCTGGTGTCGCCAAAGACATGGGACAAACCATTGCGGGGAAGGCGTGAGGACGAGCGGGACATGGAATGCCTTTCGAGGGCCGTGTACCGCCTACTATCTATGGGGCGAGCAAAAAGAACAGCCCAAAGGTGCCAAAGACCAGACCGAAGACGATTATGATGACGCTGAACCCCCAGACCCAAAAGCCGGGCATCCGCACCTGATCCAGCATATCGGGGTTTACGAGGATCTGCTGTTGCGAGCCGATGGGAAAGTTCCTGTTCGTGCTGGCCACCTGGGTGCTTGCACTATGGGTAACGCCATCGCTGGTCTGAAAGCTGAAGGTCGGTTGATAGGTGACGGTTTCGATCGTGTTCTCGTAGCTCCGGCTTTCCTTGACGTCGGTTACGGTCCCCATCACGCGCTGGGCGTTGCCCATGAACCGCTGGGTCTTGCGCAGTTGTGAGATCCCAAGCGCCAAAATCAGGACGGGCACGATCACACACATGAAAATGGTCAGAAGCTGTACCCAAAGCGGCAAGTCGGTCATTGATAAATCCAATCTGTTTTCAAAAGCTTGCCCCACCGGGCGCCGAGGTGCAACAGGGTAATAAAGCAACGACAGGAATTCGAAATAGGGCCCATCCAAAAAGATGAGCCCCTGTTTTTACCGCTCTGAGGTGAGAGGCCCGGTCTGGAGGCCCAGTCCGGAGGCCCGATCTATCTGGTCCAGATCGCCGCGTAACGCGCGCCGTGTGGGGTGCCGTAGCCGCTGATGTCTTGCAGGGTGTACCCTTTTGACGCCCACTTATCGAACGCGGCCTGATACTGCGCTCCGCTCATGTTGTGGCGCGCCACGTAGGATCCGCCTTGTTTGGTCCAGATGGCGGCGAATTTGGTTTGGCCGTTGACGTCAAAGCCATCCACATGCACCGGGCGATAGCCTTGGGCGGTCCATTTGTCGAAGGCGGCCTGATATTGCGCAGAACTCATGCCGTTGCGGGCCACCCACGCGCCGCCGCCCTGCTTTTTCCAGATCGCAGAATACATCGCCTGACCGTTTTGGGCGTAACCGGCCACATCGACGAGGCGATAACCTTTGGCGACCCATTTGTCGAACTCTGCCTGATAGGCGGATGTGGTCAGCCCGTGGCGTGCGACCCATGCGCCGTTGCCGCCCTTGGTCCATTGCGCGGCAAAGCGGGGGCCCTTGGGGGTGCTCATCGCGTCCAGAAAGGCGGGCGCATAGCCTTTGGCGGTGTAGGTTTCGAATTCGGACTGGTACCGTTTTGATCCCATGCTGTGACGGGCGGCCCAGGCCCCGCCGCCTTGCTTTTTCCAGATAGCGGCATAGCGGGGCGTGCCGTGCACTGTATAAGAACTGAGGTTGCTGAGGCGGTATCCTTTCGCGGTATAGCTGTCGAACGCGGCCTGATACTGTGCGCCGCTCATGCCGTGGCGGGCGACAAGACCTTGGGCCGAGGCGGTGGTCGTGGTGGCCATTGTGGCGAGGACGGCCAGCGCAGACAGGCCGGAAAGGGTGATTTTCAGGCCGATACGACGCAGAGAGATTGCGAGGGACATGGCGCGGGGGGCGGTTTGGGAAATGGAATCTGTCACTGTTGAAGTCTTTCGGTTGAAATATAGGGTGCAGGGTGCGGGTTGCTCATTTGTGTGAAACCTGATGATCGCAGCGGGATGACCGGTGCAAGATGGGAGGAGCTTGCGCCGAGGGAGGGGAGGATGTTTACGAGCATCAGGTTCGACAACCAGGGTAGAGTTTTGGCCAAAGTCATTCAATATCGGGCCTGTGTTATTAAATAACACATTGTAATATATTGATTTTTACTGGCGTCCCATCTTTTCGCCGCGACCCGATCCGTCCGCCCGCCGCGATCTGGAATGGGGATCACAGCAGGCCCGGCCCTGGTTTGCGAGGCCGCTTGAACGTTACGGCGCCCATTTCGGCTTGCAAGCGGGCAGGGCGCGCCCTAGAAGGGCCTGCGGATTTTAAGGCCCCCGCCATGGGTGGCGTTGTGAGGCCAGGAGAGGACACTACCATGCAGGTTACCGAGACCCTGAACGAAGGGCTGAAGCGCGGATATTCGATTGTGCTGCCAGCAAGCGAACTGGAATCGAAAGTCAACGAAAAGCTGGCCGAGGCGCAGCCCGAAGTTGAGATGAAGGGCTTTCGCAAGGGCAAAGTCCCGATGGCGCTGCTGAAAAAGCAGTTTGGCCCCCGCGTGATGGGCGAAGCCATGCAAGAGGCTATCGACGGCGCGATGGCGGAGCATTTTGAAAAATCCGGCGATCGTCCTGCGATGCAGCCCAAGGTCGAAATGACCAATCAGGACTGGAAAGAGGGCGACGACGTGTCGGTCGACATGTCCTACGAGGCGCTGCCAGAGATCCCAGAAATCGACATGAAAGCGCTCAAGCTGGAAAAGCTGGTCGTCACCCCTGCCGATGCAGATGTGGATGAGGCGCTGACCAATCTTGCGGCCTCGTCGCAGAATTTCGAGGCCCGCAAGAAGGGGTCAAAGGCGAAGGACGGTGATCAGGTTGTGATCGACTTCAAAGGCTCTGTTGATGGCGAGTTGTTCGAGGGCGGCACAGCGGATGATTACCCGCTGGTGCTGGGCTCGAATTCCTTCATCCCCGGTTTCGAAGAGCAGCTGGTCGGCGTGAAGGTCGGCGAAGAAAAAGACGTCAACGTCAGCTTTCCCGAGGAATATGGCGCAGAGCATCTTGCGGGTAAGGCAGCCGTTTTTGCCTGCACCATCAAAGAGGTGAAAGAACCTGTTGCCGCCGTGATCGACGATGAACTGGCCAAAAAGTTCGGGTCCGAAGACCTTGAGACGCTGAAGGGTCAGATCCGCGAGCGTCTGGTGGCAGAGTATTCGGGTGCCGCGCGCGCGGTGATGAAGCGCGGCCTGCTGGACTCGCTGGACGGTATGGTGTCCTTTGACCTGCCGCCAAGTCTTGTCGAGGCCGAGGCTGGCCAGATCGCGCATCAGTTGTGGCACGAGGAAAACCCCGAGGTCGAGGGGCATGACCACCCCGAAATCGAGACCACGCAAGAGCACACTGAACTGGCAGAGCGCCGGGTGCGTCTGGGTCTGCTGCTGGCCGAACTGGGCCGCGTGAACAAGATCGAGGTGACCGACGCCGAGATGACCCAGGCGGTCATGAACCAAGCGCGTCAGTATCCGGGTCAGGAACGCCAGTTCTTTGAATTCGTTCAGCAAAACCCGCAAATGCGTCAGCAGCTGCAGGCGCCGATCTTTGAAGATAAAGTGGTCGATTTCATCTTTGAACTGGCCGATGTCAGCGACAAAGAGATCACCAAGGACGAATTGCAGGCCGCCGTTGAGGCGCTTGACGTCGAATAAATCCTCTGATTTTAGAGACAGATTGGCCGCCCTTCGGGGCGGCTTTTTTCTGTGCAGAGGGCCGCGGGTTCGCTCTTGGGCATAGCGGAACTGTCCATCCAACAGATCAGGTCGGGCGGAATGTGCCTGATATTGAACAGTGCATTGTTGAACATTCGTTTCAGTCTGGAATAGTTCCGCCCGCGCGGTTGACAAACAGCGGGCAGT
>CALGTJ010000112.1 GCA_937901435.1 uncultured Rhodobacter sp.
AGGATGCGATCAATAATTGAATGAGCCTCAATAATAGCCAGCCTTCGAAGCTGTAACTTTGTAATCAGGCTATCATTAAACTGTTGGCCTGTCAGCTTGGGTGATGGGAGTTATAGCCTGATTACAAAGTTCCTAGCGAAACCGGAGATGCGAGAAGTGGACATAACGTTGCCTGCCTGTGATTGAGCTTGGCCTAGGCTGTCGCACGTTGCTCAAATTGTAAATAATTGATTGCCGCTTTGGGGCTCGGCTCGGTCACCTGAGTAATTCAGTCGGTTATCTCGGGCCTGAATGTCAGCTTTTTCCCGTGCTCCCGTTCGCGCCCGCAGCAAACTATCAACCACCGCTTCAATCGATGTGCGTCTTGGTCGCGAACCGCGGATACCAGCCGTTCACAAAAGGAAGCCGACCGGCTGTTCTGTCCGCAATATGCCAGTTCGTGCCCGGCGCGGCGAAAGTCCGCAAATTCTGAACCTGATGTTCGTGACTGGCGCAGCGAATGACGGCAGCGCCCAGAGCCACCGAATAAAATGGCTGTAGACTGTGGAGTCGTCTGCTTGAAGCGGTCATTGCGAATGGTTCAATTAAAAGACAATTCGCGCTCGTAATCCGAACAGCGTTATGCTTGATTTATCCGAAGTCAGCAGCGGGTCCTTGATATGCTGGACCGAAGGCGTGATCTGCAGGTTGGGCGAAATTGAGAAGCGGTAAAAGGCCTCAATCGTTTTCTGATCCCCCGAGATACCATCTGCTTCAGCCCAATTAAGGCCGATGCCCGCCAAATCTGTATTGCGTGCATAGTAGCCTAGTCCGGCCGAAACGGACTTCTCGTAGAGTGCGGCTCGACCTTTGGACGTACCCGCGCGAAAGAAGGGCATCCACTTGTTCTCAAGAAACCACGCGGCGGAGAACGTCGCGCCGTAGTCTTCGCGGCGGCTTCCATCGCCTGCTTTATCCGCATGCCAGAACGTGAAGTGAATATTGTCAAAGTAGATGCGATCAAAGCCGCTCGTATAGCCGATTTCTACACTCTTGAAGAGCTCGCCATCGGAGAAGACATCCAAATCCGGGCTTGACGGGTCCGCGTTTGCGTCTGCAATAGCGCCAGTCACGTAGAAATTTGACCCAAGTCTAGCGCCGCCCGCGATAGCGAGTCCGGGATTAGGAGCGTTAATTGTAGGGTTGGTATTGAAAGCGAGGTTTTGAAAAGCAGTGTACGGACTAACCAGACCGTAAACATCGACAAAATCTGTCACATCAATTTGTCCAATCTGGAACGACCACGCACCATCGTCCGCCCTTTGCGTCCAGAAGAGGTTCGTCAACAGCGTGCCGTTGTCGTTGAAGGCGGTACCTGTAATTGACAGCGCGCCACCATCGAACCCGAAGTTTTGCGGCGCAACGTTTCCGTAGGCATGGCGGTTTTCCAGTTTAAACGTCAGGGAGCCATTCTCAGTTGCCTTCCAGTTCCCGTAAAATCTGAAGATGCCACCTGATGCGTTCCCCTCGCCCAGATCAGAGTCCGACCACTGCCCTAGTGACAGGTAGTCAAAATTGAAGCTGAAGCCATTCTCGGCCAAGCCTTCCTTCCATCGGAAATAGCCAGGTGCAATGTTTACTGGAAAATCTGACCGGAACTGAGGGTCGGTGAGCCCGTCGCCGGGCTGCAAATCGGCCTGTACAGACGACGGCCCGCCGAGGCCTTGCGCAAAGGCTGCACCTGCAAGACAGACCAGAACAGAAGCTGCGGAGAGTGTTTTTCTAAGCATGCGAACCTTATCTGATTGGCGCAAGGACAGAGGCGCGCGTTACCGCGTCCACCGGTGGTGACGGCGGGTTTGGTTGAAACGGATTCCCGATGACCGGGCTGAATGAAAGGGTGAACTTCCAGTCCGATGCAAAATCATCAGGCGCGACAACGTTCTTCTCGATACCCGCATTTAATTTTACAATCTGATTACCTATCGCGGTTGTCTTTGCGACCTGAACTCCGAAGGGCAAGGTCCAGTCATTGTCGCTGTCGGCGTTCCAGTCGTAGGTGATGGTGGGTCCTGTCCCGATCTGCCAACCGTCCTTGAGACTGAAGAACAAGAAATATTGCAACGACGTGATCGACGTATAATCACCGCTGCCACCAACCTTCTCATTGTGGAACGGGAAGAGCCCCCAGATGCCCCAGTCAGTTGGTTTGACGGCCAGAAAACTGGGCCCAAGCAGCCAGTTGTCTGACGATATGCCGCTCCCTGTCGGTATTGCACCGACAACACCAGCGCCGAACGTCCAGCCACTGCTGTTACAAGAATACAGCAGATCATAAGGAATGTCGCCGAACTGACTTACGCTTGAAAAACCTGACGCCGAGGCAATGGGTTGATCCACGACATAAGAAAAAGCAGGGCGGAAGATCAGGTTGTTCCCGTTGCCCAATACAAACGGAAGCGCAGGTTGGAATATGGCTGTCAGGCTGTCCTGATCGTCTGCATCCGGCAGGTCACCATCGAAAGTCCGGTACTCCAGTTTGAAGTTCAGAGTCGCATTCGCCGCACCGGGGTTCGCAAGTTCTTTGGCCAGTTCGTCGATATTGGGCCCGACTTGGGCCAGAGCCGGGAATGCGATTGTGATGGCGAACAAAGTCGAGATAAGAAACTTCACTCGGTCGCGCCCCGTTGCTGACTTGGCAATTCCCCGGATGCACGCAGTTTTTCTGCAATGGATGCCGCCCAATCATTCGTTTTAGGCGTGCTGGCCATCAGGTCTTGCATCGTTTCAGTGTGCGAGACCTCCAATATATAGCTGGAGCGCATGGGCACATCACCGTCTACGATGCGAAAAGTGTGATTTGTTTCCTCAATCGACAATTTGCCCGTCAGTCGCACAGGTTCATGGATGGTGCTGGGGCTCCAATCGCTATTTACACGTGCCCGGATCATCTGATTGGCATTTGGCGGGGGCATATGACTGCACATCCCACGTTCAGGCACGAGGTAGACGACCGTGGTTCCGTCCGCATCGACTGGTGCCGGGATAGCGTAACCCGCTAATGTAACGGATTGTCCATCAAGGTTAGGATTGGCCGCAATTGCGGCTTTCTCGCGCAGGTCGGCAACGAGCCAGCGTTGGTCGATCAGCCAATCTGCATCAATCCCGTCTTCAGCCAGTTCTGCAAACGCCGCATTAATTTTTGCGGTACTGTCAGCCATCTGCGCCTCGCTGAGCGTGGGATCATTGAGCCCGGCGCGGTTCTGGACAATCGTCCTTAAGGCTTCGATCTGCCAACTGCTCAGGTTTCGAAAAGGATCTTCGAAGGTCTGCGTCGATGGATCGACAAGATCGGCCCATGCGACAGGATCGCTTTCGCTCGCCTGCACAGCCACAGACGTGACCAGAGTGAAAGCAACCGCATGGCTAAAAACTGAAAACACATTCATTTTGATCGTCCCCGGTCTCAAATTTTTTGCGGGGCGGCCGAGGTAAACAAACCGCCCCGCTGTGTCACAACTGTCGTGACGAATCCCAGATCATAGGATCAGGGGTAAATTTTTGGCGCTGAAACTGCAGGCCGGTACATGATGCTGTCGCTATCTGCCAATGTGTTCTTGTAGGCAAGACCGTCCTTCATCACCATTTGCAGCTTGCTTTCGTCGAGGATCAGATTGATGTCCTCCAACGGGTTGCCGTCCCAAAGCAAAATGTCTGCGTAGCTCTCCGGGGCAATCCGGCCAAGGTGGAAGCTCGGATATGGATTTTTCGGACCAGACCAGGCCATCACGATTCCGGCATTTCCAGTCCAGTGCTTCAAAGCTTGTGCAGGTGTATAGCCAGCGTCGACATTGCAGGTGATGTCTTCCTTAATCTTCTCGACCAGACCGGGGCTGAACATGTCAGAACCGCCGATGGTAAACATATCGTATTCGTTCATCCATTTGGACATCGCCCGAACACCTTCGCCGACCCGGACACCCTTCAGCTTTTGCTCATGCGTAAAGAATGCGGGCATGGATTCGTAGCTGCCGAAGGAGTTAACACTCATAAAGCACTGGAAGCTCCAGACGATATCCTCGGTCTCTTCGTATTTGGCCACCATACGTTTGACCATATCCTCGGAGATGAGGAAGCCGTGTTCAAAGGATCGCGTGCCAAGGCGCAGGTGCCGGTCATAACTTTTGTCGTGATAGGCATGCACGGCGACATAGGTGCCGTTGTCGGCCGCGATTTCCACAGCTTTAGCCACTTCTTCTTCGGACAGGCCCATGATGTCGAGCGGGTCAAATTCGCTGGCGACACCGCCACCGCCCATGACCTTGATGAACCCTGCGCCGCGCCGCAGGTTCAGGCGTACCGCCTTGGTCACCTCGTCAGGCCCATCAACAGTCCACGAATTTTGCGAAGCTTGAGTCACGTCGGCATGTTCCGCGATAATCCCAGGAGGGACGTTGCGACCGGCCCAATCACCATGACCACCTGTTTGTGAGATAGCGCCACCAGAAGAGACGATCCGCGGTCCGGGAATTAGTCCCATGTCAATGGCCTTGGCAATGTCCAGCGGATCTCCTGCAATATCCCTAACAGAGGTAATACCCTTCATCAGAATGTTGTTTACAAGATGATGCTGTGCGATCGCGCCGCCTGATGCCTCGTCCCATCGCGTCTGATATGCGGCTGTGCCCTCGGGAGGGTTCAGCATGACGTGCTGGTGCATGTCGATCAAGCCGGGTGTCATTGTTTTACCAGTACCATCGACTTCAAACGCACCGTCAATCTCAATCGGATCAGTCGATACTTGCGTGATCACATTGCCCTCGACCAGAACATTGGCGTTCATGATCAGATTGGGATTAAACCCGTCGAACACGTTAACATTGGTGAACAGGATGGGTGGCGGAGCGTCATCTTTTTGCGCCATGCCAGCTTGGGGCGCGAACGCCAATACGACGCTGGCGATTGCGCCAGCGAGAAAATTGCAGTTTTTCATGTGATACTCCCAGATCGTCATTTTGTCCCTCAGGACAGATGCCCTACCTGATCACAGAAACTTGAGAGGCTCCGGTCATTTTCGGACAAGTTCCAAATTAAATGGCGCTTAGTGATCGGAAACAGTTAATTTTTATTGACCTAAAGATTTAACGGCTGCTGTTATTGTCCAATAAAGGAGATCCGCACCAAGTGACCGACTCGCTTCCACTGGTTCAATTGCAACTCATTGTGCCGCTTTTGACCGCTTTGAAAGCACGGGGCATCGACCCTGAGAGCGTTCTCGAAAGCGTTGGCCTGACGCTCTCTGCTGTGGAACAACCGGGATCATCAGTTCATGTGATGGTGATCCACCAATTCCTCGAGAACTGCGCGGCCGCAACCAATGACAAAACCTTCTGCTCCGAGGTCGGTTCCAGCCAGGATATAACTGGCTGGCCGATGATTCAAAAAGCGATGACTGACGCGAGAACGCTTGGTGAGTTTCTGACCATCTATGTCACACTCACCTCTCAGGTTGCGTCATCCGTTATGGCGTTCCTTGATATCAGAGGCCATGTGGCTGTGTTTGGGGAGCGTCGGAAATTCAAGCCACTGATTATTCCTGCACAAAATGATGGATTTATGATCGGCCTGAAGTTTTCGCTGATCGAAAAAGCCATTGGGGCGCTGTTGGATGATTCCAGCGTTTCACTCGTGGTGAGTGATCCGAGTGTCCTGCCGGAGACGATGAAGCGTTTTCAGGTGTTAAAAGGTGACGAAATGGGGTCAAAAATCCAGTTTCCGTCAGAGTGGTTGAATACCCAGCTCTCAGCATCTGGAATTGTCGAAAAATCGGCGACCAACCACGCTAAAGTTTCTAATCCCAGTTTTTTGGTGAGCTTTCGAATGCTTTTGCGCCAGCATGTTCCGATGGGCGGTATAAGCGCAGAAGATGCGGCTGGGTTGGTTCATTTGAATAGCAGAACACTTTCCCGCCGACTTGCAAAGTTTGGAACGACAACGGCAAAGGAAGTACTGGCAGCCAAAATAGAATACGCTCGAAATATCTTGGAGAAATCAGATCGAAGTGCCGAAGATATTGCTTTTGATCTGGGGTATTCAGACCCGTCGAATTTTTCACGCGCGTTTGTAAAATCCGTCGGACAATCGCCGTCCAAGTATCGTGCGCTGCATCGCAAATCTATCAGTGAATGACGAAACAGTTGCATTGCCGCTGCAGCCGCGACCTGCTTAGTCCTTTGCAAGTGAGCTTTTTCGCACGTCTTAAACAAGAACAAACAAACAGGTAAATCAGACTCACGTTGCTCACCAACTGTGAAGCGGTGGAGGTCTGCTTTACGGCAAAGCCGTGCAAAATGGATGAATTGAGTAATGACTGTTTTGTCCGCGTTGTGTCAGTTCAGGAAGAGCGCAGCGAATATCCGGTTTTGCCCGTTCGCAAGTAGGCTTCAACTCTCGAAGCAGATTACGGGGCTAGATCTCGCACAAATGGGCAGAATGAAGATTACGCGTGTAGCTGATTGCCTTGGGTCAAAGACAAAGATACGCCTTCGCGCTGCTTCAACCGCGACACCATGGCCAGAAGATTGTCCGCGCGTGGGTTTCCCTTGGCGCTGAGCATTCGCATCAAGCTCTTAGGGTCCTTGTCCATGTCTTGCGCCAAGGCCTCAAACCCCACTGTGGCATTCACGTAGTCGCGCAACAGCACCTTACCCGTCTCCAAATCGTCGCTGAGCATCGCTTCGATGGCTTCGCGGAACAGGCCCGCACGAAACTCAGGGTCGCGCTCGGCACGCGCTTTGATCGTGTCTTTGAAGTCTTTTGTCAGTGGCATGTCAGTCTCCTTTCTGTTTTCGGGTTTTGTAATCGTCCCAAAATGCTTTGGCCTGTTCGATGTCCTTTGACTGGCGCTTCTTGGTGCCGCCGCAAAGCAGGATCACAAGCGTATCGCCGTCTTGGCCAAAATAGACGCGGTAGCCTGGGCCGAAGGTGATGCGCCGCTCTGACACGCCTTGCCCAACTGGCTTCACGTCGCCAAGGTTCCCGGTTTCGATCCGTGCAAGCGCCGTTCGCACCTTCAATGCCGCCGCCGTATCCAGACCATTGAACCAATCCTCAAACGGCGTTTTTCCCGCTTCGGTGACATAGACAACAAGCTTATTCATTGGGGTTATTGGTGACATATACGTTACCATTTGTCAATCGGTCTTGCCGTATCAATGTGTCATCCCCCGATCCATATCGACCTCCCGCTCTTCTAACTCCGTCTCAACCTCTCTTCGGCGGCTTTCACTAATTTCAAGCTGGTCTCGAGTTGCGTGCGCAGC
>CALGTJ010000113.1 GCA_937901435.1 uncultured Rhodobacter sp.
TGTTGGGGAATTTCAGCTTTGGCGATTATTTCAAATCAGAGGCGATTCCGTTTGCGTGGGAGCTGCTGACAAAAGAGTTCGGGATCGACCCAAAGCGCCTGCTGGTCACGGTCTATCACACTGATGACGAGGCGGTTGCGATCTGGAAAAAGGTCGCGGGTCTGCCGGATGAGCGGATCATCCGCATTGCCAGTGATGACAACTTCTGGCGGATGGGGCCGACCGGGCCCTGCGGGCCGTGTACCGAGATTTTCTATGATCACGGTGATCACATTCCCGGTGGTCCTCCGGGCAGTCCGGACGAGGATGGCGACCGCTTTATCGAGATCTGGAACCTTGTGTTCATGCAGAACGAACAGTTCGAGGACGGCTCTATGCGCGCGCTGGAGATGCAGTCGATCGACACCGGCATGGGGCTGGAACGGATCGGCGCGTTGTTGCAGGGCAAGCATGACAATTATGACACCGACCTGATGCGCGCGCTGATAGAGGCCTCGGCCCATGCGACCAGCGTGGACCCGGACGGGCCGCAGAATGTGCACCACCGGGTGATCGCGGATCACCTGCGCTCGACCTCTTTTCTGATCGCGGACGGGGTAATGCCGTCCAACGAGGGGCGCGGATATGTGCTGCGCCGGATCATGCGCCGCGCCATGCGTCATGCGCATTTGCTGGGCGCGAAAGACCCGGTGATGCACAAACTGGTGCCAGCGCTGGTGCGCCAGATGGGGCAGGCCTACGGTGAATTGGTGCGCGCGCAGTCGATGATCGAAGAGACGCTGCTGCTAGAGGAAACCCGGTTCAAGCAGACGCTGGACCGGGGCCTTCGCCTGCTGGACGAGGAATTGGGCGGTCTGCCGGATGGGGCGGTCTTGCCCGGATCGGCGGCGTTCAAGCTGTATGACACCTATGGCTTTCCACTGGATCTGACGCAGGACGCGCTGCGCGAGCAGGGGCGGGCCGTGGATGTCGAGGGTTTCGATGCGGCGATGGCCGAACAAAAGGCCAAGGCCCGCGCGGCGTGGTCCGGATCGGGCGAAACGGCGGATGCGACCGTCTGGTTTGACGTGGCCGAAGAGCACGGCGTGACGGAATTTTTGGGCTATGACACCGAAC
Source organism: uncultured Rhodobacter sp. (assembly GCA_937901435.1). The sequence goes on from CALGTJ010000113.1 coordinate 1,117, forward strand.
TGGCCGAGGGTCGCGTCCTGACGCTGGTGCGCGATGGCGCGATGATCAAGGCGGCCGCCAAGGGCGAAACGGTCTCTGTCGTGCTGAACCAGACGCCGTTTTATGCGGAATCCGGCGGGCAGGTGGGCGACAGCGGTCAGTTGAAAACGCCAACGGGGGCCGCGCGGATCACCGACACCAAAAAGGTCGCAGGCGTCTTTATCCATATGGCCGAGGTCAGCGAGGGCACCATCGAGGCCGGGCAGGGCGCGGAATTGGCCGTCGATCACGCCCGGCGCGGCGCGATCCGGGCGAACCACTCGGCCACACACCTGCTGCACGAGGCGTTGCGCAATGCCTTGGGCGATCATGTGGCGCAGCGCGGTTCGCTTAACGCCGATGACCGCTTGCGCTTTGATTTCAGCCATAACAAAGCGTTGGATCTGGATCAGATCACAGGGGTCGAGGCCGAGGTGAACGACTATATCCGCCAGAACACGCTCGTCGAAACTCGGATTATGACGCCCGACGAGGCCCGCGCGATTGGCGCGCAGGCGCTGTTTGGCGAAAAATATGGCGACGAGGTGCGCGTGGTTTCCATGGGGCGCGCCGCGACGGGCAAGGGGCTGGATAAACAGACCTATTCGCTGGAACTCTGCGGCGGCACCCATGTGCGCCAGACCGGTGACATTGGCCTGTGTGTCGTGCTCGGCGACAGCGCGTCAAGCGCTGGGGTGCGCCGGATCGAGGCGCTGACCGGCAAGGCCGCGCAGGATTATCTGCGTGCGCAGGATCAGCGTCTGGCGAAAACCGCGCTGGTGCTCAAGACACAGGCGGCAGATGTGCCCGATCGCGTCAGGGCGCTGCTGGATGAACGCAAGGCGCTGTCCAATGAGGTCGCGCAATTGCGCCGGGAACTGGCCATGGCGGGCGGTGCGGGGCAGGGCGGCGGGGCCGAACCTGTCACCGTGAATGGCGTCGCCTTTCTTGCACAGGTCTTGCAAGGCGTCAGTGGCAAGGACCTGCCGGCGCTGATTGACGAGCACAAAACCCGCATTGGCTCTGGTGCGATCCTGTTGATTGCGGATGCAGATGGCAAGGCGGCGGTGGCTGCGGGCGTGACCTCTGATCTGACAGGGACCGTCAGCGCGGTGGATCTGGTCAAGGCGGCGGTGATCGAGCTTGGCGGCAAGGGCGGCGGTGGCCGTGCGGACATGGCGCAGGGCGGCGGCAAGGATGCCATCAATGCGGATGCGGCGATCAAGGCAGCCACGGCTGTTCTGGAAGGATAAGGCGATGAGCGCGCTTCGGAGCGCTCATGTCACAGGCAGGGGCGTCATTCTGCCCCCTGCCGCGCGTTACCCGCAGTTTGCGGGCACAGGGTAGACAGGACAGACAGGGCAGGCGCGCCGCGTCGTGGGGCGCCACCACAGCCTTGAGGCGGCGAAGGTGGCCTGTCGCCCTGCCGCAGACCCCATCGCGCTGTCCCATGCTGTGAGCGGCTCTGTGTGCGACGTGGTCGTCGTCAAAGAGATCTGACCTGCTTACCCTCAAAGAGCTTATATCGCTGGATGCCCAGCCCGGCCACGTCCGCTGGATCGGGCTGCGGCCTGCAAGGCTGGCACCGATGCAACCTGTCACCAGCGCTGAAATCACAGAGAGCGGCCTGACAGGCGATCACGGGCGGTCTGGCAAGCGTGCGCTGACCCTGTTTCAGGCCGAACACATGTCTGTCGTGGCCAGTTTCCTGCCTGTGGATAACATTGCGCCGGAAACCCTGCGTCGCAACCTTCATATTGCTGGTCTGAACCTCAGTGCCTTGAGCGGAGTCCCTTTGCTGCTTGGCTCTGCACTCATCGAGATAACGATTCCCTGTGCCCCCTGTTCGCGGATGCAAACGGCCCTTGGACCCGGTGGATATAATGCTCTGCGCGGGCATGGCGGCTGGTGCGCGGCGGTTTTACGCGCGGGTCGAGTCGCAAGCGACGATTCGCTTGCGCGGATCTGAAATCCGGTAATTTCCCGCTTATTCAATCCCTAAAGACAAAATTTAGCCACTTTTGCCGGTTACGCCCCCCACAAATGGGGTGTTTTAGCGATTCGAATGGTCGAATTCAGATCCCGTTAACCCCCTGATTCACACACTGAAATTCAGTTATCCCCACTACATGATGTGTTTAAATTTTCCGAAATGGGACAATCTAGGCATTGGTCCCGCTTTGTTTCCCGGACTTAACCAATTGCAAAATTGCCAAAAATACCTCTGAATCCAGAAGTGATGCGCGAGCAATACACAAACACTGGATTTCCCTAGGAATCGAAGGGTCTACCGGTCAATCGGCAAATCTAATCGTCACAACCACTATGGCTGGCGAAATTCCGCGTGGTGAGAATTAGACACTTATTTGGGTAACGGAGGTTCTACACATGAAATCTATCCTAACTGCAGCTGCTGCTGCGATCGTTCTGACAACTGGTTCCGCTATGGCTTGGGAAGGTCGCACTGTTGCGTGCTTCGACAAGCATTGGGTTGGCCCAACTTACAAGTCGCACCATGTGCTGGTGAAGCCTGCTAAGGAAAAGTATGAGCACGTAAACCACCGCATCGAGCTGGTGCGTTACGCTGCTGTATGGTCTTGTCACGGTTACGTTCCGGTCTCTCAACTCATTTATGCGGCCTTTC
>CALGTJ010000114.1 GCA_937901435.1 uncultured Rhodobacter sp.
AACTGTTGAGCGCATAGATTAAAGCTGCGCCAGCAATCCGATGCGAGTTCTCATTAGTCTGACAGCACCGTCGCGATGATTGAACCTGATTCAGATAGCCGTAGAGATAAATCCGGAGCATCAACCCTGGATGATAACCAGGCCGACCAGTGGCCGCAGACTGCGCGCTGAAACCTAGAACCGCCAAATCAAGCATGTCCGCGAAAGCATCAATGGCGCGGACAGGGCTATTCTCATCAACATAATCGTCGAGGTGGTCAGGCAGTAACATCGTCTGCTGCCGGTCTAAACCTTCGATGAAATGCGTCATGAACAACCTCCATACCGAATACAGAAATCATACCATCATCTGGATCAAAATTGGGGAGTTTTCACACAGCCTCCGGACTCTGCCGACATTCATTTTTCGTCCTTTGCTGACGCAGCATTCCCTCGCACTCGCGACAGCATCCTTTCGCTGGCGCAGCGAATTTCTCCAGACCGGACCTTCAGCGGTGTCAATTCTGGCAAATATCGAACCGCCCGTCGCTGCACACAGGTTCGACAATCGAGACGCGGGACAAGCCGCCCTTTGCTGTTGCGGCAAATGCAGAAAGTTCATTTATTTTTGAAAAAGCGCGAGTCTTGATCGACGAAGATTGAAGATTTATGTACCCGCTATCGCGGTTGATTGCTCGGATCGGCCCGACTCTGAGCCAGCAGCCAGTCACGAAAGATCGTAGCATCGGGATGTTCACGCCCGTCTTCTGGCGAGTTCAGGTAGAATGCCTCTTGTAGCCGGACCGCGATATCGAAGGGTCGCAAAAGCCTCCCAGCATCAAGCATGGGCCCGGACATGGAAGAGCGCCCGAGCGCAATCCCACCACCTTTGGCAGCGATCTCGAACACCAGCAAAGACGTGTCGCATTGAATGCCTTGCCCTGCATTGACATCGGTCACCCTGGCCGCACGCAACCAATTGGCCCAGCCTTCTTCGTAGCCCATGACATGCAGCAACCGATGATGCTTGAGATCGGATGGCGTTTTCAGCGGCGGGCCGGCGCTTAGCGTCTGCGGCGCACACAACGGTTCAAGCACTTCCCAGGTCAGGCGGTCGGAACGAAAGCCGGGCCACCGCCCGGTGCCATATTGGATGTCCAGGTCAAAGCGTTCTTTGTCGAACTGCTCACCCCAGACGCTGGACACAAGCCGGATAGGGATATCCGGGTGATCGGTTAAGAACGATGTCATTCTTGGCGCGATCCATGCCACGGAATAGCCAACAGGGGCACGCACAGTCAGAACCTCAGAACGCCGGTTGCCAAAAACCTCTTCTGTACCAGCCGCCAGCCTTTCAAACCCGTCGCGGATTTTCGGCAGATAGGCGGCCCCCACCTTTGTCAGCACAAGGCTGCGCGGCTTGCGTTCGAAAAGTGGTTCGCGCAGGTATTGTTCCAGCAATTTGACCTGCTTGCTGATTGCAGCCTGTGTAAGGTTCAGCTCGGCTGCGGCATTGGTAAAACTCAGATGGCGTGCCGACGCCTCAAACGAGCGTAACCACGTGAGGTGAGGGATTTTTTGATTCATAAGAAACCTATGCATAACTGCAGCAGGGTCATAGAGCGCGATTCTAACGCTTGAAGCATGTTTGAAAACGACATCAGATATCAAGCAGGTGGAATCTGGAGGCCAAATGGCAATGCACAAGACACAATCCGATCTGGGGTTTGATCCTGCGCGGTTGGACCGGATCGGCAGTTGGATGGAACATCACGTTGAAGAAGGGCGTTTGGCGGGCTTGTCCGTTCAGATCAGCCGCAAGGGGATGGTCGCGTTTTGTGAACACCGAGGGCTGCGCGACATCGCCAACAACGCAGCAGTAAAGCCAGATACAGTTTGGCGCATTTATTCGATGACCAAGCCGATCACGACAGTTGCTGCCCTGATGCTCTATGAACAGGGCGCATTTCAGCTTGATCAACCGGTGGCCGATTTTCTGCCGGGGTTTGGGAGCGCAGGTGTTTGGCGCGGGCTGGGGCGCGCTCTGGATGATACTGTTCCGCTGGCCCGGCCGGTCACGATCCATGATCTGATGACCCATCAATCAGGGTTGGTTTATGGCGACCCGAACGGGAATGCGCTGGAAAAGGCCTGTTCCGCAGCAGGTCTGGATTTCGACGTGCCCGGCGACACCATGGCCTCTGCGGTCGCGCGATTGTCAGAGCTTCCCTTGGCCTTCCAGCCCGGCGCGCGCTGGTTCTATGGCCTGTCTACGGACGTTTTGGGGCATCTGGTCGAAGTTATTTCCCACCAGCCTTTGTCCGTATTCCTGAAGACACGCATCTTTGACCCCCTCGGGATGACTGACACGGGCTTTGATGTTCCCGCCGCATTGAGGCCACGATTTGCCGCGCTTTATGAGCCTGGGCTGACCGAGGTGAGTGGCAAATATGATGCGCCCTCTCCCGTTATTTTGGAAAGTGGCGGTGGCGGTCTGGTCTCAACACTGAGCGACTATCAGCGCTTTGCGGATTTGTTGCTGGCGCGCGGACAGTATCCCGGCGGACATCTGTTGGGGCGCAAGACCGTTGATCTGATGGTGTCCAACCACATGGGCGGTGATCTGGCCGCACGTGGGCAGGCGCATTTCAGTGAAACCACAATGCACGGGATAGGTTTTGGGCTTGGTGTGTCGGTGATGATCGACCCGGCAAAGGCGCAGATCCTCGGATCTCCCGGAGAGTTCGCCTGGGGCGGGATGGCCTCCACAGCATTCTGGGTTGACCCGGTTGAGGAAATGACCGTGATCCTGATGACCCAACTGGTGCCGTCCAGCCGCTATGCGCTTCGCCGCCAGTTGCGGGTGCTGAGCTATCAGGCGCTGGTCTGATCCGCAGCGTATCGGGACAGGAAATTGACCAGAAACCGCTGGCTTGTTTCATCGCCGGCATTCTCTGCCCGCGCAAAATCGACGATTGCCTGTTCATGCGCAACCAGTGCCTCGATCGCAGGCCGATCATCGCGGGGTGACAATGGCAGCATAGCCGCCATTTCGACAACATAGCTTGGGTATTCGAAGGCCATCCGGTGGCACAGATCGCGCCAATCGCAGTCCGTGGCATTGGCCATTGCAGCCCCTTCGGCCGCCAGCGCGGCATGATTGCCCGCGCTTTGATCTGACCAGGCCAAAGCCGGGCGAGGATTGCTGCCGTGACGCGTTCTATTTCAGCGATCAGCAACAGCATGCAGCGCGGATGCCCTTCGAATTGATCCGCCAAACCTGTGAAATACGCCCGTCCGCCGATCTCCTCATCATAGGCGACCTTCAATGCTTCTGAGTAACTCGCAAAGCTCCGGGGTTGAGGGGTCATGACCTGTCTCGGACTCCTGGCAATGTATCGGGCTGCAAGTGGCAGGCTATGGCCAATCCATCTTCCAGAACGCGCATCGGCGGGACGGTCGTATCGCAGGTGCCTTTGATCAGATGAGCGCAGCGGTTGGCAAAAGGGCATCCTTTTGCGCCCAGATCCACACCACCAGCACCGGCGGCCTGAGCCTCCGCAGTCTCGGCGACACCTTCGAGCCAGCCCTGCCGCATCTCTGGCACCGAGGCGAGGAGGAGCTTTGTATAGGGGTGCCAGGGCGGTTGGAACACTGCCTCTGCCAGGCCTTTTTCCACGACGCGCCCCGCGTATAGCACCACCACGTCATCGGCAAAGCTGGAGACAGTGGATAAATCATGGCTGATGAACATGAAGGAAATGCCCAGCCGGTCCTTGAGGTCATTGAGCAACGCAATCACGCCGGCCGCTACGACGGTATCAAGGGCTGATGTCACCTCGTCACAGAGGATCACCTTGGGATCGGCGGCCAGCGCGCGCGCCAGGTTGACCCGTTGTTTTTGCCCGCCCGACAACTCGCCCGGAAACCGGCTGGCGAATTCAGGCGGCAGGTCGACGAGAGTAAGAAGTTCGGCGACTCGCGCCGCTTGTGCCTTGCCAGTCAGCCCATGGTAGAATTGCAGCGGACGGCCCAGCAGATCGCGAATGCGCATGCGCGGATTCAGCGCCGTGTCGGCCATCTGAAACACGATCTGGCAATCGCGCAGAGTGGCTTTGTCGCGGTCACCGACTGCGGGCGCAACACTCTTGCCTGCGATGCAGGTTTCGCCCTCGCGGGTCGGGGTCAGGCCAGCGATTACGCGGGCCAAGGTGGATTTTCCACAGCCGGATTCACCAATGACACCGACAACCGTTCCTTTAGGCACATCTACGGAAACGTCGCGCAGGATGGTCACTGCGCCATAGCCTGCGGTGATATTCCGGGCGGACAGAATGATCTCGGGGTCGGCGGCGGGAAGGTGCCCGGGCCGCTCTGCCGGGGTCACGGCATCCATCAGCGTCTTGGTGTAGGCGTGTTGGGGCGCATGGATGATCTGGTCGGTATCGCCCATTTCAACCACGGCCCCGTCCTTGAGTACCAGAATGCGGTCGGCCATCTGCGCCACGACGGACAGATCGTGGGTGACATAAATCGCGGCGGTGCCCTGTTCGCGGATGATGTCCTTGAAGGCCTTGAGCACCTCGATTTGCGTTGTCACGTCCAGCGCCGTTGTTGGCTCATCCAGGATCAGCAGATCCGGCCCGCAGGACATCGCCATTGCCGCCATCAGCCGCTGGAGCTGACCACCGGAAACCTGATGCGGAAAGCGCGCGCCGATGTTCTCAGGATCAGGAAGATCCAGCTTGCGATAGAGGTCGAGTGCGGTGTTGCCAGCAGTCATGGCGTCTGCCGTGCCATGCCATAGCGGCGCTTCGATCACCTGTTTGCCGATCCGGATGGCGGGGTTGAAGCTGGCGGCGGCAGATTGAGCGACATAGGCAACCTCGCGGCCGCGCAAGGCATGACGTTCCTTCGGTGCCAGCGCCATGACATCGCGGCCATTCAGCACGACTTTGCCGCCCGAGATGCGGCAACCGGGGCGGGCAAATCCCATGGCCGCCAGCGAAATGGTGGATTTTCCAGAGCCACTTTCGCCTATCAGCGCGACCACTTCGCCCTTTTTGACGCTGAATGAAACGCCATTGACGATGGGCACATACTGGCCACCCGGCGGGCGGCCCTGAACCTGCAGATCAGTAATGGATAAAATGTCGGTCATTGGTCGATTTTCTCCAGCACGGTTTCGCCCTGCTGGCGTTGTTGGAACCAGTCCACCAGCAGGTTCATGCAGATCGTGAGGGAAGCGATGCAGGCGGCGGGGATCAGGGCGGCTGATGAGCCAAGGAACAGCCCGCCGATGTTTTCCTGCACCA
>CALGTJ010000115.1 GCA_937901435.1 uncultured Rhodobacter sp.
AGCTGAGGGCTGAGCCCCCGCAAGAGCTCAGAGCCTACACCCAACAAGCTGACTGGCTTTACGTCGTCCATTTTTGTGTTGCGTTCCTTACATTCTGTGTAATTATTGAAATGTTTATTTCATGATTCGTCAAGCAGGATTAAGCATCATGCAGCACTCTCTTCCTTCTCACGCATCAGTCGTAGTTATCGGCGGCGGCATCATGGGTTGTTCTACTCTGTATCATCTGGTCGAAATGGGTGTGGGTGACGCGGTTCTGCTGGAACGCAACAAGCTAACGTCGGGCACCACTTGGCATTCTGCCGCACAGGTTCGCGCGCTGCGACATTCGCAAAACCTTACGCGCATGATCCAATATTCGGTTGATCTTTACTCCCGGCTGGAAGCGGAAACTGGCCAATCTGTCGGTTGGATCCAAAAGGGTTCGCTGTCGCTGGCCACAAACCCGGACCGGATGATCCACATCAAGCGTCAGGAGGCGCTTGCCCATGCCTATGGTATTGACGCTAGGTCAATCAGCTCGGCAGAGGCCAAGGAACGTTGGCCACTGATGAATGCGGATGATGTGTTGGGCGCGGTCTGGTCGCCTGAGGATGGGCGCGTGTCCCCTTCCGATGTCTGTGCGGCCTTGATCAAGGGCGCGAAATCACGCGGGGCTAAACTGTTTGAGAACACAGGTGTCACGGGTATTCTTACAGAGAGTGGGCGCATCAAGGGGGTCGAAACGTCGCAAGGCACGGTGATGTGTGACGCCATCGCACTGTGCACAGGGTTGTGGTCGCGTGAAGTGGGGGCGATGGCGGGGGCGGAAGTACCCGCATTGGCCTGCGAACACTTCTACTTGCTGACCAAGCCCATTGAAGGCATCACCGGGAACATGCCAACGCTGTCGGACCACGACAACAATCTTTACATCCGAGATGATAGCGGCGGGCTCCTGGTCGGGTGTTTTGAGCCAATGGGCAAACCCATCGCGCCGGATGTGCTTGACGAGAGCTTTGAGTTTGGTCTGCTGCCCGAGGATTGGGACCACTTTGAGCCAATGATGCAACTAGCGCTGAACCGGCTGCCCCCTCTGGAAAAAGCCGAAGTCAAAATGCTGCTCAATGGACCAGAGAGTTTTACCCCAGACGGCACATTCATGCTGGGTGAGACTGCGGAAACACGCGGGCTGTTTCTGGGCTGTGGGATGAACTCCGTCGGCATGGCCTCTGGCGGAGGGGCGGGGATGAACCTTGCGTATGCGATCGTGCATGGCCACACGGCCTATGATCTGGGTGAAGCAGATGCCAAACGCTTTGCGCCAGTGTTCAATTCGGTTGAACATCTGATGGCACGTGCACCAGAAATTCTTGGCACACATTACGATATCGCATTTCCCGGCAAGCAACTGACGACTGCACGCAATCTGCGGGCTCTGCCGTTAAGTGATGCTTATGAAAGCGCAGGTGCGCATTTCGGTCAGTTTTACGGCTGGGAGCGCCCGCTGTACTTTGGCAATACGTCAAAGCCGCGCATGACCTTTGAGCGCCCCGACTGGTTCGAGAACGTTCGCACAGAGGTGATGGCCGCACATGAAAATGTCGCGATCTTCGATGCCTCTACGTTTGGCAAGATCGACATACAGGGTCGCGATGCAGAAGCATTTCTATTGAAAGTTTGCGCGGGGCACATGGCGCGCGCACCGGGGTCTGTTGTATATACAGCCGTGTTGAACGCGCGCGGTACTTTTGAATCCGACATTACCGCACAACGCATTGCAGAGGATCACTATCGCCTCTTTGTCGGTACCAATGCCATTAAGCGCGATCTTGCGTGGTTCCGCCGCCATTCGGATGGCTTTGATGTGACGTTGACGGACACCACAGAAAAATACGCCGTGCTTGGCTTGATGGGACCAAATGCCGCCCAGATTGTTAGCACGTGCGGCGCACCTGAGCTGACCGAGCTTGGCTACTTCAAAGTGGGCCCTGGGCATATCGCAGGCAAGCACGTGCGGGCCGCGCGTATGTCTTATGTGGGGGAGCCTGGGTGGGAGATCACCTGCCTGTCTGAGAACGCTCCAGCCATATTTGCGGCCCTCACAGCGCAAGGCGCACGACCCGCTGGTATGTTTGCTCAAACCTCCATGCGGATCGAAAAAGGTTTTTGCGCGATGGGTCATGAGCTGGACAGCGACGTGACCCCAATTGACGTAGGATTGGACTTTGCGGTTCGTCAATCAGGCGGGTTTATCGGTGCGGATGCCTTGGAAGCGCGCCAAGTGGATTGCGCAACTTGCCGCATTGTTTCCCTGACACTGCAGGATACGTCTGCCAACCTGATCGGCCATGAACCGATCTATCTGAATGGTGAGATCATCGGCCAAACCACGTCCTGCGCGTTTGGCTACCGGGTTAATCACCCCGTCGCTTTGGGCAGTTTACGCACCCCCGTTGCAACGGGCACAAAGGTGCAAATTGATTGCGCCCGCAGGATGTTTGAAGCAACACTATCATATGGGGCAGTGTTTGATCCTACCGGTACCCGGATGCGGACAAAATGAAACACAGACCTCCTCGCGCCCTATTTGAAAGCACAATCTGATGTCGCACGTCTTTCCCCGCCATTGTCACAAAACTCCACCAACTGCCGTCCGAGGTGAAGGGTGCTATCTGTACGACAGCACGGGCAAGGAATACCTTGATGGATCAGGTGGTGCGGCTGTGTCGTGTCTTGGCCACGGCGATGCCGATGTGATCGCAGCGGTGCAAAAACAGGTCGCTGCACTGGCATTTGCACACACAGGGTTCTTGACTTCTGATCCGGCCGAAGCTTTGGCAGCGTTGCTTGCGCAACACGCGCCCGGCACCTTGGACAAAGTTTATTTTGTTTCTGGTGGGTCCGAGGCGACGGAGGCGGCCCTCAAACTCGCGCGTCAGTATTTTGTCGAGGTAGGCCAGCCCCAACGCCGCCACCTTATCGCGCGGAAGCAAAGCTACCACGGCAATACCATCGGAGCGCTTTCAGCGGGCGGTAATGAATTACGCAAACGCCCTTTCGCACCATTGTTGGTCGAGGTCAGCCATATCGCCCCTTGTTATGAATACACCTTGCGAGACGAGAAAGAGAGCGCAGCAGAATATGGCTTGCGTGCCGCGCAGGAGCTGGAAGACGAGGTTTTGCGCCTTGGTCCTGAAACCGTAATGGCCTTTATGGCGGAACCTGTTGTGGGAGCGACGCTGGGCGCTGTCCCTGCTGTTAAGGGGTATTTCAAACGCATCCGTGAGATCTGTGATCGGTACGGCGTGCTCCTCATCTTGGATGAGGTCATGTGCGGGATGGGGCGGACCGGCCATCTGTTCGCTTGTGAGGCGGAAGGGATTTCGCCGGACATCCTTTGCATCGCTAAGGGGCTTGGTGCGGGCTATCAACCGATTGGCGCAATGCTGTGCACGGATGCGATCTACAACTCAATCAAAGCGGGGAGCGGCTTTTTCCAACATGGTCACACGTATCTTGGACATCCCGTTGCAACGGCGGCGGCCCTCGCTGTTGTGAGCAAGATCCTGGATCAGCACCTGACTGAAAGATCTTTGAGACAAGGTGACAAACTATCTTCCGCTTTGCATGAATGTTTCGGTCAACACCCACACGTCGGCGACATTCGCGGGCGCGGCCTGTTTCAGGCCATTGAACTGGTCGCGGACTGTGAAACCAAACAGCCGTTCGACCCGTCAATGGGCCTTGCAGGTAAGATCAAATCAGCGGCCTTTGAGGCTGGGCTGATTTGTTATCCGATGCCGGGGACCCGTGATGGACAAAGTGGGGATCACGTATTGCTCGCCCCACCGTTCATCATAACTGACAAACAGATTGAAGAGCTTGTCTCAAAGTTAGACATGTCCCTTAAGAACTCCTTGGAAAAATTATGATATTTTAAATTGTTACGACCCGAAAGTGGCACTCTCAGACAAAACGAGCTTGAGCCGTGCAGGGCGGTTTCGTAGCCTTGTCGAAGGACAAAATACCCCCCATTCCACTACATAAAACCTGGCCCGGGGTTCCTGCACCATCTCGCCTAGGCCCATGGACCTGGAGCCAAGAGCCGAGGACCGTGGGCATTGGATCACGCACCCACGTCTTGCTTATAGCGTTGCCGCGACACAGTTGGGATTGGTTAGTTTTGCTCGGTCCGCGGTCCTTGGACCAAGTCGCGCATGCCTAGCAATGCCATCCAATATGGGGTATAATAAAACCC
>CALGTJ010000116.1 GCA_937901435.1 uncultured Rhodobacter sp.
CAGTGTTACACGCAACGAGCACGACACGACGGAGCAAGAAAACGCTTTGTAGCTGAATAAGACATGCTTTCTTTTAGCTACTTGAGCAACCAGCTCGCTTCTCCAATGCAGCAGGGCTGATCAGCGAATACACTATCTTGCGTGGTCTCATTGCTGTGGATTGGCTATCGAGCAATCTACTTTAACCCTGTCCATCATCATATAGTTTGAGACAGAGGGCGTTTTGACTTTGAGGAGTCATCGCTCGTCCGTGGTTAGTTAAGCAGCGGATTTGGCGTGCTGCAAGCACCTTAACCTTGGACCTGTCACGGTTTGGCACGGAACGACCGAAGCCTTCGGAGCAATGAGGAAGAAGCGCTCGGAACCCCATCGGGGCTCGCGGCGATGATCTATCGGACTGCTCAAAGAAGCCGGAAATACGTTCGCAATCGTGTTCAAGAACCAGATCCGAACAGACCGTTGCAATCAAGCGGGTCCATATACATCCACACATGATCTTATGTAATATTCTAAGCTGATTTCCGTTTGCGTGACGATCAGGTTTAACGCTGCGTCCAGCGCTTTTCATGAAGTCACTTTCGATGAGATAACTGTCAGATTTAGGGGGGCTGCCGAAACCGCGATCAGCCCGCAGACCAAATCACCCGAAACCCATGATGTGGTGCGGCGCTGTCTGGGGATGTGCCTGATCGCCCAGCGATGCGATACCGAAAGCAGTAGCTTTTATGGCAGAGATACGACCCGCCCTTTGAAAGCTGAAAGCCTTTCATTTGTTCTAACCGCTTTTTAACTTGCGACTTAAGCGATTTCACGCGGTATGTATCCGAGGTCCATTCCCAAACATTACCGACCATTTGATACAAGCCATACGCGTTGGGCGCGAACGCTTTTGCAGGTGCCGTGTGAGCGTACCCATCACGTGCGGAATTGACGTGAGGGAACGAACCTTGCCAGATATTGCACGGCGTAAAATCTGTGTCGTTAGGGGACTGGTCCCCCCAAGGAAACTTCACATCGCCCAGCCCTCCGCGTGCTGCGTGTTCCCACTCGGCCTCGCTAGGCAAGCGACCGCCAACCCAATCAGCGTATGCAAGCGCATCTCGGTAAGACACTTGAACAACCGGATGTTCAGGAAGAACTGCAGCCTCAGAGCCAGGGCCATGAATGGCTTTCCAGTTTGAACCCTCGACCTTGCGCCACCAATTCACACCAGGCACGCCTTGGGTCGGCCCAAAATTTTTTGGCACATCAGACCAGAACACAAAGGACCACCCGATGCGTTCTGCCTCGGTTACATAGCCTGTGGCCTCGACAAAGGTCTGAAATTGAGCGTTTGTTACTGTGGTGGATGACATCATGAAGGGACGAAGCATTTTCCGCCGCAATGGACTTTCGCCATCATCCTTGATCATCGCCTTTTTTGTGCCGACCATTGCCGATCCACCTGAAATCAGGACCGCTTCAAAGTCATCAACTGTCAAAGCACCCTGAGCGGCTGGCCGTGACGTTTCCGCCGGCGCAGATCCTGCTTCTCTGGCGGGCAAGCAACACCCTTTGATCTTATCGGAACTTGTTACAGATGGCATTAGGCGTATTTCTCAAATTTTGCGGTCCCAGAAGATCTAGAGTGCCTTAACATTGTATTCTATCGCAAAGCGGCGCGCAAAGGGTGGGGTTCGTTCAGGATTGCAAAAACTGAGCTTCACAACGCCTTTTCGGGCAAGTCTGATACCAGAACCGTTGGATGATCCTCGGAATATTCCTAAATTTTGAACATGCGGCCCTCTCCACCTGCGCAAAAAATCATAACCACTTTACCGGAGTGGGCCCTGAGCCGCCTGCGTCCATAAGATACAAGCGGCTTGAGGTTTGCACGGATGATCTGTCGTTCATTTCATTGATCAACATGTAGCCCATTTGCACCTTAGTATAATTGGTTGGCAGCCTTGGCCCCAGTTAGATCGCCCAATATAGTTGCATGGGATTTGCGACCAAAAGCTTGTACTGCTGCTCGGAGTTCCGGGCGATACGTGGAATGTAATCCACCAGCGCGCCGTCATCTGGCATATGCGATTTCATGTTGGGGTGGGGCCAATCCGTCCCCCACAAAACGCGGTCTTCAAAGCGATTAACGATGGCTTGATAATAGGGTACGACATCGTCATAGGGCGCGCCCGTTGCTGTCAGACGCTCAGGGCAAGTTACCTTGGCCCAGATATTCTCGTTCTCAGCCATCAGATTTATGAACCGCGCAAAATCAGGGTGATCGACCCCTTTGGTCACGTCAGGCCGACCAATGTGGTCGACTACGACGATGCCGGGCAGTTGTTCTAGAAACGGCGCAAGTTCTTCCAGATCAGCGGCCTCGAAGTAAACTACGATCGACCAGCCGAATTCCTGAATTTTCTCGGCGATCGCAATAAAGACTTCCTTGGGCGTGGCGTCTACCAGACGCTTGACAAAATTGAACCGCACTCCGCGCACGCCAGCATCATGCATTTCAGCCAGCTCTTCAGGTGTGATGTCCGCACCAACGCTAGCAATCCCACGCGCTAGATCACCGCCCGCGCGGCAGGCATCGATCATCGCGCTGTTATCCTTGCCATGGCATGTCGCCTGTACGATGACATTGCGCGAAAACCCAAGATGGTCGCGCAGGGCAAACAGGTCGTCCTTACCTGCGTTGCAGGGGGTGTATTTCCGCTCAGGCGCAAAAGGGAATTCCGGTGACGGACCAAATACATGGCAATGGGCATCAACCGCGCCGCTCGGTAGAACAAAGTACGGTGTCTTAGGATCTGAGTGAAAGTCCAGCCAATTGGCGTCCATTTTCTGCTTGGTCATACGAATATATCTCCATCCATCAACTTGCGCGTTGTGCGCAGGATTGCGGCCTCTGTGACTGCGCCAATCTCATTCAAAGTTGCAACAACCGTCATTTCACCGGTTGGATGTTCAACCGACATTACACGTTCCTGCCCCGACCCCGCCTCGGCCAAATCGTAAGCGGGCCCGCCTTTGATCAGACACGCAGTAGCCACGCTAACCGCACCCAACACGCCAATTGTTTTATGGCACCTGTGCGGAATGAACGTCCGCGTCGATATGGCCCCTCCATCGCGCGCAGCACTTACCATCGTCATCTTAGGCACTGTTTTGTCGGACACATCACCAAGGTTCATCAACGGACCGCATGCCAGCCGGATTTTTTCTAGCTTTTTGCGTAAAGTGGTATCAGCTTCCAAGTCTTCAGGCGCTTCCTGCCCAGTGATTCCTATATCAGCGGCACGCATCACGACACAGGGCATGCCGTTGTCGATCATCGTAACCTTGATGCCTTCGATCACATCAACCGTATTGCCTGTAGGCAGCAATGCGCCACAGCTAGATCCGGTTGTATTCTGAAATGTAAGTGGCACTGGGGCAGAACCACCCGGCACGCCATCGATCTGCGCTTCACCTTTATAGCTGACAACCCCGTAAGGGGTTTGCACCTTTGCTACCGCGATCTGGCCAGTATTCTCCATATAGATAGACACGGGAGTCTCACCATTGTTGGCAGTAACAAGCCCGCGTTCGACTGCAAAAGGTCCAACACCTGCCAGAATATTTCCGCAGTTCTGCGCATCTGACACGATGGGTTGATCCACAAAGACCTGCAAAAACAGGTAATCGACATCGACACCAGCGCGCGTCGATTTGCGCACCACCGCTACTTTGGAGGTCAGCGGATCCGCACCGCCCATCCCGTCAATCTGACGCACATCAGGAGATCCCATCGCCCGCAGCAACGCTGCATCACGTTCCGCCATGTCGGTGGGTAGATCATCCGCTAGAAAATATCCGCCTTTCGACGTGCCACCCCGCATCCACATGCATGGTATGCCATCAGACATACTTCAGGCCTTTTTCCGCCAACCGTCCGCGCATGTCATAGATGTCGAGGCCCAATTCACCCGCTTCAAACTTGGCGCGTTTCGCCAATTCATTAGCTTCTCGCGCTTGTGCCTTCGCCAGAACCTCAGCTGCTTCGTCTCGTCGTACAACACAAACTCCGTCATCATCCGCCACGATGATATCACCGGGATTAACCAACGCATCCGCGCAGACGACAGGCACGTTCACAGATCCAAGCGTTTCTTTGATTGTGCCTTGGGCGTGGATTGCTTTGGACCAGACTGGGAAGTTCATTTCTGTTAGGTCGCGAATGTCACGCACTCCCGCGTCGATGATCAACCCACGACAGCCCCGCGCGATAGCTGAGGTGGCTAGCAGATCGCCAAAGTAGCCTGAATTGGAGGGCGTGAACGTGCCCAGCAGTATCACATCCCCCACCTGCAACTGTTCAATCGCGACGTGGATCATCCAGTTATCACACGGCGGCGCTAGGATCGTAACGGCAGATCCAGCGATGCGCGCACCCGAAAAGATCGGACGCATGTAATCTGCCAACAGACCTTTGCGCCCCTGCGCTTCGTGTACCGTAGACACGCCACATGTCGCAAGTCCGTCGATCACCGAGGGTTCAGCGCGCTCAATATTTTGGACGACAATGCCCGTGGTGCCTGGCTGATAGCTCATTCCAACTCATCCACAGTACTGGGAAACACGGTCTCGAAGCCTTCGGCGTATTTGGCTGCAACACCACCTGCTTGCCCGCCTGAGTTGCGGCGGAAGTGGTTAGCGCGGTTTT
>CALGTJ010000117.1 GCA_937901435.1 uncultured Rhodobacter sp.
TGATCCCCAGCGCCAGCAGTTCCTCGAACAGAACAGTCACCTTTACCCCGTTGGGCGTGGCCAGTGAATAAAGCTGATGCGGATGCTTGCCCACGGGCAGGTCTTTGTCATGGGTCGGCCCGGCGATGGGACGGTTGATACTGGCAAAGCGCCCCCCGCTGGCGGCGTCATTGGTCCAGACCTTTGGCGGCTCATAAGTCTTTGTCATCGCGTGTCCTTTCGCGGAATTATGGTAATATCAGGCTAGCATCTGCGTATCACCACAGACGGAAATCGCTTGGCCAGAGATAGTGCGTCCCCGGTCTGAGGCGAGGAAAACCACCTGATCGGCGATCTGTTCGGGCGTCACATAGTCCCGGATCGAGGTGTAGGAAAAGGCCTGCGCCTCGGTCTCTGCGAAACTCTTGCCCAACCGCTGTGCCTTGGCCTCTAACACGCGACGTTGGCGATCCCCCGCGACCAAACCGGGCAGGATCGCATTGACCCGCACGCCGTCACCGCCCAGTTCAATCGACAGGGATTTGGTAAAGCCGATCACCCCCCATTTCGCCGCCGCATAGGGCGCGCGCAACGCGAATCCCACACGCCCTGCCAGCGAGGACAGGTTGATCATCGACCCATTCGCGCTTGCCTTCAGATGTGGCACCGCGACCCGCGCCATGTTGAACTGCCCGGTCAGGCAGATCTGCACGCAGCGGTCCCAATCCGCCCCGTCAATCTCGTCCACAGGCCCGGTCGGCCCGGCAATCCCGGCATTGTTGACCAGCGTGTCCAACCCACCCAGCGCCTCGACCGCCTGCGCGATAAAATCCGCAGACGCCGCGCGGTCTGACACATCACAGACTGCTGTGTGCAGCCGCTCTATCCCCGACAGCGCCTCTAACGCCGCCGGGTCCACATCGCAAATCATCACCTCTGCGCCCTCGGCCAGAAAGCCGCGCGCGATGGCCAGACCGATGCCGCTTGCAGCCCCGGTCACGACAACCCGATGTCCATTCAAATTCATATCCATGTGGCGCAGATGACCGCTTGTGCGCGGCGGTGTCAATCTGCCAAACTCATTCCCAAGAGGAGGACCACATATGCCAACACCCTGCATCATCAGCGCCGCCGTCACTGGCGCGATCCACACCCCGTCCATGTCAGACGCCCTGCCCATCACTGCCGCCGATATCGCGCGGCAGGCCATCGACGCCGCCCACGCAGGCGCGGCCATCGTACATCTGCACGCCCGCGATGAAACCAGCGGCCAGCCAGACCAGAGCGCGCAGGCCTATGCCGCGATCCTGCCCGCCATCAAGGCAGAGTGCGACGCGATCATCAACATCACCACCGGTGGCGCGCCCACGATGAGCATCGAGGAACGCATCGCCCCGGCGCAGCATTGGGCCCCAGAGGTCGCCTCGTTGAACATGGGCAGCATGAACTTTGGCCTGTTCGGCATGCTCAACCGGTTCAAAAAGTTCAAACACAACTGGGAGCCGGAATATCTTGGCAACAAGAACATCCTGTTTCGCAACACATTTTCCGACATCGAGCATATCATCACCACCCTGTCCCAGAACGGCACGCGGTTCGAGTTTGAATGCTACGACACTGCCCATCTCTATAACCTCGCCCATTTCCGCGATCAGGGGCTGATCGAGGGGCCGCTGTTTATCCAGACGGTCTTTGGCCTGCTTGGCGGCATCGGCGCGCATCCCGACGACGTGGGCCATATGAAACGCACGGCAGATCGCCTGTTTGGCGACAGCTATCAATGGTCCGTGCTGGGCGCGGGCCGCAACCAGATGAACATCGCCGCCGTGTCTGCCTCGCACGGCGGCAACGTGCGCGTCGGGCTAGAGGATTCGCTGTGGATCGCGCCGGGCAAACTGGCCGCCAACAACGCCGAACAGGTCACCAAAGTGCGCGGAATTATCGAAGGGCTGGGTCGCAGCGCCGCCACCCCGGATCAGGCGCGCGAGATGCTGGGTCTGAAAGGGGCGGACAAGGTCAGCTTCTAGAGGATTGCCTTGGTTTTGGCTAGGTTTCTGGGCTGATTTCTGGCCGCGCCCGCGGCGCATGACGTGCAAACGGGCGGGACGGCACAGAGCGGTGTTTCGACAGGACATACAATAAAGCGGCCGCTGGCTCACGCATAGCGGCATCTGAAGCGCACACTAAAGTGTTCAAAAAAACGAGCGTGATAAAATCGTCGCCACGGGGAAGAAAACGTTGAAATCAATCCGCCTGCCGCAATCTCTCGATTACCCCGTTACGGTTTTTGACCTTTTCATCGCGCCAGATCAGTTTGTCGTTGACGGGAATGAACTGTTCAAAATTCGAACCCGTGGCGGAAAAGCCGTTTCGATTAAGGCAAATTGCACTGGCCTGATCACAGCCCTCAACGTCAAAGAGGGACAGGTGATTTCCGAAGGAAAATCTGTTGTCACCGTCGACGAAGGGGCCATCCTCTCGTCCGGTATGATGAACAAAAGCGAGACTGAACGCACAAGGCGCAGGGCCGCCTATGGCCAGACGAACGCGTCGATGCGCAAAACGGGGAAAGATCCCGCACCAAAAACTCCCCCGGCGGCGTCAAAGCCTGCGGCGAAAAAACCAACTGCGCCAGCGGGCTCGAAGCCCGTGTCATCGCTGGCTCTTTGGGTTTTATGGGTCGTTTCCGCATGGCTTATA
>CALGTJ010000118.1 GCA_937901435.1 uncultured Rhodobacter sp.
GACCCCACTGGCAGCAGAATACCGCGCGCGCGGGTCAGATAGTCGCGCACCTCGTACCATGTGGCGTGATCCAGGCGCATGTTAGAAAAGGGCCGCGCAACAGCGCAGCCCCCTGAAAAAACCAACGTGCCAGTCAGCCGAATTACAGGCCATACGTTGCCTTGACCGTCTCAAAGAACCCCTGTGCCTGTTTCACCTTGACCCAGTTGTTCACATAATTGATCCAGACCTGATCAGCCTGTGGCAAAAGCATGGCGATTGGCGAGGGAGAGCGCGGCTCTGTCCCCGGAACCCGCACAACGCCGTGTTTTTCGGCCAATGTCGCGCCTTCGATGTTCGAGGTGATGAACACATCCGCGCGCCCGGCCAGAACCTCTTGAAAGCCACGCGCCGGAGCCTCCACGACTTTGATCGTGGCATCAGGGAACCACTCTTTTGCCAGCGCCTCAAACGTGGTGCCCAGCGTGGTGGCCACGGTCACTTCGGGTTGGTTGATCGATGCGTAGCCATCGAATTTGTCGGCCAGACCGGGCAAGGTGAAGGGAAAGATCTCGACGGCGATGTAGCTTTCGGAAAAGCCCGCGACCTTTGCCCGTGCCGGAGAGATCGACGCAGAGCCGGTCAAGTGGTATTTGCCTGCAACCACGCCATTTACCAGTGTTTTCCAGTCGGTCGGCACAAATTCCACCTCGACGCCCAGATCCTTGGCCAGCTCTGTCATGATGTCGATGTCAAAGCCCTTGTAACTGTTGGTGGCCGGGTCGCGCACCGACATCGGGTTCCAGTCGCCAGTGGTACCGACTTTCATCACGCCCGCGTCCAGAATTTCATTCAATGCGGACTGCGCCTGCGCGCTTACGGCAACGCCGAGGCTCATCGCGCCTGCGGCCAGCGTGGTCATCCAATGTTTCATAGGTTTCTCTCCTTTATGCTCTGCCGCAGCACATCTGGCAGGCAGAGAATTCCTTTGGTCCTTGAACTAATGCCAAAACAACCGTTAACCTCAAGCAAAATCGCCCCGCCGACAACGTTGATTGGGGCGGATGAATGGGTCTGGGGGACGCATGAACGATACCACAGCCGAAACTGCTATTGAATTGATCGGTGTGAATAAATGGTTTGGTGATTTCCATGTCTTAAAGAACGTTGCCCTGCTGGTCCGCAAAGGTGAACGGGTCGTGATATGTGGGCCGTCTGGGTCGGGTAAATCCACGGTTGTGCGCTGTATCAACCGTCTGGAAGAGCATCAAAAAGGCGTGATCCGTGTGGATGGGATCGAATTGACCGGGGATGCGGGGTCTGTTGCGGCGATCCGGTCAGAGGTCGGGATGGTGTTTCAACAGTTCAACCTGTTTCCCCATCTGAGCGTTTTGCAAAACCTGACCCTGGGTCCGATGAAGGCACGCGGCCTGTCGCGCCGCGACGCCGAAGACCGCGCACGCCATTACCTTGACCGGGTGCGCATCCCAGAGCAGGCCGACAAACGTCCGGGTCAATTGTCGGGCGGCCAGCAGCAACGGGTCGCCATTGCGCGGTCCTTGTGCATGGATCCCAAGGTTATGCTGTTTGACGAACCGACCTCGGCGCTGGACCCTGAGATGATCAGCGAGGTGTTGGACGTCATGGTGGAACTGGCCGAAGAGGGCATGACGATGGTTGTCGTCACCCACGAGATGGGGTTCGCGCGCAAGGTGGCCGACCAGATGATCTTTATGGACGCCGGCGAGATCGTCGAAACCGGCCCGCCCGCAGAGTTCTTTGAGGCTCCGAAATCGCAGCGCTGCCAGAAATTCCTTAGCCAGATCCTACAGCATTGAGGGGCAACATGCGCCTTTTCCTGATTTTCGCGCCGCTTTTGGTGTTGGCCGGATGTGCCTCTAACACCAATTGGGGCTGGTATGTCATCAATCCTATGACGCCTTCGGGCTGGATCAACGTCCGGTTTCTGATCAACGGTATGGGGGCGACAATCCTGATCTCGGTGATTGCTGCGGTCATTTCCATCATTCTGGGCCTGCTGGTGGCCTTGCCCGGTCTGTCTAAACGCCGCTGGGTGCGGATCATCAACCGCGTCTACGTCGAGTTCGTGCGCGCGATCCCGCTGTTGCCGATGCTGTTCTGGGTGTTTTATGGCCTGCCGATTGTCTTTAAATCCATGGGGTTAAATATCCCCATAGACCCGTTTTGGGGCGCAATCATCACTTTGGCGATCTCTGACAGCGCCTTTACCGCAGAGATTTACCGCGCTGGGATCCAGTCCATCGCGCGGGGTCAGACCGAGGCGGCGCAGACGGTTGGTCTGAATTATTTCCAGACCATGCGCTATGTGATCCTGCCGCAAGCGATCCGGCGCATTTTGCCGCCGCTGGCCAATCAGTTCATCTATATCGTTAAGATGAGCGCCTTTGCCTCTGTCATCGGAATGCAGGAATTGACCCGTCGCGCCAACGAGTTGGTGGTGACAGAATATCGCCCGCTAGAGATCTATTCGCTGTTGATCCTCGAATATCTGATCCTTGTCCTCGTCATCAGCGCGGGTGTGCGCTGGCTGGAACGTCGGATGGGATCGGATGAACGGGGCTGAAAGTCGGTAAGACCGATAGGTCGAACATGTAACCATCACGAAAGGAACGCCAATGGATTGGGACGCTTTCATGGACGAAACGCTTGGGAACATCAGCGCGCTGAATGTGGAAATTCCCGATACGGTGTCCGGGTTCAACGCTATGGGAAAAGCGGCCAAGACATCTGGGGCGCTAAGCGAGAAAACAAAGGAAATCATGGCCTTGGGCATCGCAATCGCGACGCGTTGCGACAGTTGCATCGGCTTTCATGTGAAATCGCTTGTCCGGTTGGGGATCACGCGGGCGGAACTTTGTGAAGCCTTGGCGATGGCAACATACATGGGCGGCGGGCCATCCTACGCCTATAGCGCCAAGGCCTTGAACG
>CALGTJ010000119.1 GCA_937901435.1 uncultured Rhodobacter sp.
GCGGGATGCAATTGGGCAGAAGATGGCGAAACAGGATGCGCCGCGACGACAGACCAAGCCCGCGCGCGGCGTCGATATAGTCCTTTTGCCGCTCTGACAGGGCCGTGCCGCGCACCGTACGCGCGTAATAGGCCCATTGCACCACGATCAGCGCGATCACCACCTTGTCCAGACCGCGCCCAAAGGCCGCCATCAACATCAGCGCCACAAGGATCGAGGGAAAGGACAGTTGCAGATCGACGAGGCGCATCAGGATCGTCTCGACCCTTCCCCCTGCCCAAGCCGCGTAGATACCGACAACGACACCGATCGCCATGGCCGCGAGCGTGGCGAGGATCGCAACCGACAGGGACACGCGCAAGCCGTAAAGGATGCCCGACAGGATATCACGCCCCTGCTCGTCCGTGCCGAGGTGATAGGTGAAAGTGCCGTCGAAATTGGTCCCCCCCGGCGCAAGACGGCCATCCATGATATCAAGTTGCGCCAGATCATAGGGGTTCTGCGGCGAAAGCTCTGTCGCGAAGATCGCCAGTACCACCAGCAGCAACAGGCTGCCCGCCGCCACATAGGCCGATGGCCCGTTAAAGAAGTAGCGCGCCTTGCCCTCTAGCAGCCAAGCCGCCGCGCCCAGCAATCCGGCGAACATCAGCAGACGCGCGGGAAAGCCCGCCCATGCCGGGCCAAAGATCACCACGCCCAGGGACAAGACAAGCGCGCCGGTGATCAACACAGGTTTGGGCACAGATTTAAACGCAGACCGGCGCGGGCTCGGGATCGTGGTGCTGCTCATGTTGCCGCTCCTGTGACGCGCACCCTTGGGTCAAGAATGGTGTAAATGATATCGACAACAAGGTTGATCACCACAAAGATCAGCACGGTCATCATCAGGTACGCCACGATCACCGGGCGATCCAGCGTGAGGATCGAGTCGATCAGCAGCTTGCCCATGCCGGGCCATGCGAACACGGTCTCTGTCACCACCGCAAAGGCAATCATAGAGCCAAGCTCCAGCCCCAGCACCGTGATGATCGGGATCATGATGGTCTTGAGCACATGCACGAACAGGATGCGGGTTTCTGACAGCCCTTTGGCGCGGGCGAATTTGACGAAATCCATTGTCAGCGCCTCTTGTGTGCCTGCGCGCGCCAGTCGCGTCACAAGTGACGCCTTATACAGCGCCAGCGTGATCGCAGGCAGGATCATATATTGCAGCCCGCCGGGCGCAAAGATTGACAGGCGCACACCGAACACTTCGACTGTGTCGCCCCGCCCCGTCGAGGGCAGCCAGCGCAATTCAACAGCAAAGATCAGGATCAGCAGCATCCCGACCCAAAAATTGGGCAGGGAAAACCCGAATATCGACCCGGTCATGATCGCGCGGCCCTGCCATTTGTCGGCCTTGTAGCCTGCGTAAACGCCCAGCGGCACACCGATGAGAACGGAAAAGAACAAACCCAAAGCGGCCAGTTCCAGCGTGGCGGGCATATAGTGCAGGATCAGGCCCACAGCACTTTCACCGTGCACGAAACTGCGGCCCAGATCGCCTTGGAACACATTGCCGATAAAGGATAAAAACTGCTTCCACACCGGTTGATCAAAGCCAAAGCGCACCATCGTGTCTTCGATCTCTTGCGGGGTGGCGTCGGGGGAAATCAGGATATCGATCGGATTGCCGATCATGTAGATTCCGAAAAAGACGATAACCATCATGGCAAGCGCCACGAATATGGACTGAGCAATCCGCCGGAGCAGGTAGACTAGCATGGCAATCGTCCTTGGGAAGGGAATGGAGGTCCCACGGCAGAGCGTACCCTGCCGTGGAAAATGTCGATGCTAGGGAACCGGCTTGATCTCAGCCGGCAGCGTGTACTGATCCACCCGTGGGATGTAGGTGACCTTGTCGGTCATCGCCCATGGCGTCACCTCAAAGTGCAGAGGGATGATATCCCAGTCGGCCATGCCCATCCGCGAGGCGTCACGCAGCAGTTCCTGTCGTGCGTCATCGTCCACAGTCGCCAGCGCCTTTGTCAGCAGGTCATCGAAGGCGGCGTTGGAATACTGCCCCCGGTTGGTGCCGCCAAAGCCGCGATCTGTATCACGCGTGGCCAGCAGTGCCTTGAGCGGCGAAGACATTTCGCCCGTGCCAGAGCCCCAGCCTGCCAGATAGACAGAGAACTCATATTTGTTGCGACGTGAAAAGAAGGTCGAGGCGGTGACGGCGTCGATCTCTGTCGGAATGCCGATCCGCGCCCACATCTGTGCCACGGCCTGAGCGACCTGTGCATCGTTGATGTAGCGGTCATTCGGTGTGCCAATCGTGACACCAAAGCCGTTGGGATACCCAGCCTCGGCCAACAGGGCCTTGGCGCGCTCTGCGTCATAAGGTGCGGCAGGCATATCGCCCTCTTCATGGGCGCCAAACATACCAGCAGGCAGCAGTTCACCCGCCGTCACGGCAACGCCGCCCATGATCCGGTCGACGATGGCATCGCGGTTGATGGCGATAGACAGGGCTTCGCGTACGCGAATGTCCTTGAGCGGGTTCTTCCCGTCCGTGCCGGTGATCATCGGCGAAGGTTCCTGTGCGTGGTCCAGATGCAGATAGATCACCCGGTTGGAAATCCCCTGCACCACGTCAAAGCCCGCCTGACCGCGAATGCGTTCCAGATCCTGTAGCGGTGGCTTTTCGATGAAATCCACGTCTCCGGCAAAGAGGGCTGCCACACGCGGACCATCAGAGGTCAGCGGCTTCATCGTGACCTTGGCCCAAGGGGCCGCCTCGCCCCAATAGGTCGGGTTTGGCACCATCTCGA
>CALGTJ010000120.1 GCA_937901435.1 uncultured Rhodobacter sp.
GATATAGGCGGCCCCGGTGTAATTGTCGTCCACCTGGATGATCCGGGGGGTGACGCCTGCCTTGCTCCAGGCGGCCAGAGCCATATCGGCAAAGGGATCGCGGCCCAGTTTCGAGATGAAATGCACGTCCCCCCCGGCCATTGCGGCGGCGACGGCCTGGTTTGATCCCTTGCCGCCGGGGCCAAGGGCAAAGCTGTTTCCCATGATGGTTTCGCCCATCCGGGGGGCACGATCGGCGCGATAGGCGGTGTCTGCCACAAAAACGCCAAGGATCACGATGGGTTTTGACATAAGACTACTCCTCTGGCGGGATCACGCCCTTGCGGAACATGAAACACCCATAGAATCGCCGCTCGCCGGTCTGAATTACGGCATAGGCCTGTTTGGCAAGGTCGTAAAATGCAAAGCGCTCGATACTGATCATGGGGCGCGGCTTGCCTTCGGCGGCATCAATCGCGGCCTGCACCTCGGTCTGGACCGGGGGGACCTCGTCGGGCGCGCCGACAATTTCCATCCGGCCGGCAAAGTCATCGACGAAGGTATCAAGCGGCAGCACGGACAGCACTGCTTCGGCAGCCTGTGCAGAGGTCAGGTTGTCCATGCGCAACAGCTCTCCGAGCACGGTTTCGCGCGCGACAGAACCTGCGGGAAAGTTCGTGTCGCACAGGATAATCACATCACCGTGCCCCATATCGCGCAGCGCGTATAGCACATCGGCGTTCAGTCGTGGGTCAAGTCCTTTGAGCATGGGTCCTCCGTTGCGCATTTTGGCGCGTTGTGTGTGGTCACGTTCGCCGCGGGATCAGCGCTGCAAGAATAAGCGCGCTCATCCCGGCGGCGGTTCCGATCCATCCGAAATACCAAAGCTTTCCGGCAAAAGCATCCTCTGCGTAAGAGGCGGCGAATTGGGTCTTGCCATAATACGCGACGCCATAGGCGAGGGCGAGGGCGACCAGCGCCAAAACGACACTTGGCACCAGAGCAAGGCGCGCCAACAGAACGCCAAAGACAAGGCCGATGGGCGCACCGATCAGGGCCACTGTCAGCGCCCACCACGGATGCGCGCCCAGCGACTGAAAGGGGCCAAGCCAGCCCAGTAGCACAGGCACGGCAAGGGCGAGGATGCCAAACAGCAGTATGGATCGGCTCTGTCTCAAGCGAAAATCCGGGCGACAGCTTTGGCCATCGCCGCGCCAATGGCGGCCTGTGCGTCAGCGCCCAGATGGACGCCGTCGACCGGGTCAACCTCTGCCACCTCTGCCAGATCGACAAAGCCCACGTCCAGCATATCGGCGCGCTCGCGCAGGCGAGCGAGCAAGAGGCGCGACTTGTCGGCCCCGCCTGTGAACATCTCGGCCAGACAGCCAGCCTCAAGGATGGGAACCGGCGAGGCGATCAGCACTTTGGGGGTGTGGCCATCGGGGCCAATGTCAGAGGCAAGCACCATTCTTGCCAGCTTTTCGACGCCAAGAGCGATGTCAGAGGCTGGCAGGTGAAAGCGCGCCTTGAGATCGTTTGTGCCCAGCATGATAATGACCAGATGCAGTGGGCGATGGGATTCCAGCAGCGAGGGCAGAACCCGTGCGCCGCTTTTGTAGATCCCTTCGACCGGATCATCAAAGCAAGAGGTGCGCCCCGGATGACCCTCTGGGATGATCTCGAAACCGTCCCCCAAATGTGTCCCCATGATCGTGGGCCAACGGTTCTTTTTGCTATGGCGGCGACGGTCACCGGGACGGCGTATGGCGATGGTGCCGTGGGTATTGCTGTCGCCAAAACAAAGAATTGTGCGTTCGTTCATATCTTATGCCAGTAGTTTGCCGGTCTCGCCGTCGAACAGATAGATCTTGTCGGACGCGGGGGTGAGGTTGATGGTTTGTCCGGGTTTAAAGGCGTGGCGCTCGCGGAACACGGCGGTGACCTCTTGTCCGGCAAGGCGGCTGATGACGTGGGTTTCAGAGCCGGTTGGTTCGACAACAGACACAGTCACGGGCAGGCCGTTCGTATCCGGGGACAGTTCGAAATGTTCTGGACGGATACCAAGGGTGATCTTGCGCCCCTCTGTCAGGCCATCAGCGTCGGGAACCGCGATATACTTGTCACCCAACTGGATCGAGACACCCCCGTCGCGATGCACCACACCCTCGATCAGGTTCATCGCAGGCGAGCCGATGAAGCTGGCGACAAAGCGGTTGGCGGGATGATCGTAAAGGTCCAGTGGCGTGCCGATCTGTTCGATATGCCCGTCCTGCATCACGACGATCTTGTCGGCCATGGTCATGGCTTCGATCTGGTCGTGGGT
>CALGTJ010000121.1 GCA_937901435.1 uncultured Rhodobacter sp.
TTCGGGCGAACACCAGACCATCGCTTCGCTCCACATCACCGCTTCGCGCAGTTCCTGCACCTTGGGATGATCCGCCTGTGCATCATCCGGCAGCGGCAGCCCCGAGGGGTTGAAGCTGCGGGTTTCTGCGCCAAACCGTTCCAGAACCCGCGCGGCTTCTTCGGTCATCAATCGACTGAACGAACGCGCGCGCAGCGATCCGTAGAGCAAAAGAACGCGCGGCGGGTGATCCGCCCGGTCCTTTCGAAACAGCCGCTCGGGATCAATCCCCCGGAAATCATTGTCAGAAAGTTGTGGGGTGTCGGTCATTTCGTCCTCTGGTGGCGTGCGCGGATGGCGTGGTGCAAGCGGGTCAGCGCGTTTGACAAACTGGCCCGGCGGCAGGCGATGTTGAGACGGCCAAAGCCCGCGCCCTGTTGGCCAAAAGCGATCCCACGGGTCAGGCCCCAACCCGCATCCTGCCGCAGAAAAGCGGTCAGATCGTCAGGTGCAAGACCCAGCGCGCGAAAGTCGAGCCAAACCAAAAAAGTTCCTTCGGGGGCGATCAGGTCGACCTCTGGCAGGTCGCCAAGACGGGTGCGGAGCAGATCCAGATTGCCTTGCAGATAGTCCAGCACCGCGTCAAGCCACGGCCCACCGCCAGTGTAGGCGGCCTCCATCGCGACAGAGGCAAAGGCGTTGTTCTTGTTGACCGTCAGGCGGCTGTTTTCGGCCCTGAATGCGGCGCGCCGGGTTGCGTCCGGCACCACCGTGAACGCAAAACAACAGGCGGCGATGTTAAAGGTTTTGGCGGGCGACAGACAGGTGATCGAATTTCGCGCATCGGCCTCGGACAGCGAGGCAAACGGCGTATAGGGATGGCCGGGAAAGGTCAGGTCTGCGTGGATCTCGTCGGACACAACCAGCACATCGTTGCGCCGACAAATATCCCCAAGACGCAAAAGCGCGTCGCGCGGCCAGACGCGGCCCACCGGATTGTGCGGGTTGCACAGAAAGATCATGCGCGTGCGTGGATCGCGCGCAGCGACCTCTAGCCCGTCAAAGTCCATCTCGTACCGGCCATCCTGCAGGATCAGGGGGTTTTCCACCGGTTTACGGTCATTTTCGGCAATAATATCCGCAAAATCAAAGAACACCGGCGGCTGCACAATGATACCATCGCCGGGCTTGGTGAACAGATTGGCGGCCATGGCCAGCGCGTTCAACACATTGGGCGCGCGCAGGAGATGGTCTGGATCGACGCTCCACCCATGACGCTTGCTCAGCCAGCCGATCAAAGCCGGCATCAACCCATCGGGCACCGTCTCGTAGCCAAAGACGCCATGCGCGGCACGGTTGTGCATCGCCTCTGTGATGCAGGGGGCCACGTGAAAATCCATGTCCGCCACGCCCGCCGCAAACAGATCCATCCCATCCTGCCCCAGCACAAGGCGATGATGTTTCAGTGCCGGAACCTGTTGTCGGTCAAGCGGCGTATCAAGGTCAAAGTCAGGCATCCGGCGTGTCATCCAGCAGCCAGCGAAAGAACACCGTCGCAAGCACAGCCGCGATTAGTTGCACCACAATGAACGCCGCAACATCGGGCGGTGCGATCCCGGCGAATGTGTTCGAAAAGCCCCGCGCAATGGTTACAGCCGGGTTGGCAAAGGACGTCGACGAGGTGAACCAATAAGCGGCCGTGATGTAAAGACCCACCGCCATCGGCACCGCCTGCGGTCGCGCCTTGAGGCAGCCCAAAATCGTGCCGATCAGGCCAAAGGTCGCCACGAACTCTCCGGTCCATTGTCCAACACCTGTGCGCGCCGTCATCGACGGATCGATCAACGGATGATCAAACATCACATGCGCCGCCAGCACCCCGGCGATCCCGCCAAATATCTGCACCAAAACGTAAAACCCGGCATCTTTGGCCGCGATTTCCCTGCGAAGCGCAAAACAAAGCGTCACGGCAGGATTAAAATGAGCGCCCGAGATCGGGCCAAACACAGTGATCAGCACCACAAGGATCGCCCCCGTCGGAATGGTATTTCCCAATAGTGCAACCGCGACATTCCCCCCTGCCAGCCGTTCCGCCATGATGCCGGACCCAACCACGGTGGCAAGCAAGGAAAAAGTGCCAAGCCATTCGGCCATCAGGCGACGGTCAAGCGTCATGCGGTGTCCTCCAATAGGGCGTAAAAGCGCGCGGGGTCGATATTTCCGCCCGTGATGAACGTCGCGACTGTGCGACCGATGATCGGGATCTGACCGTTCAGGATCGCGGCGAGGCCGACCACGGCACCGGGTTCTGCAACGATCTTGAAATGGTCAAAGGCAAAGCGCATGGCGGCACGCACTTCGGCATCCGTCGCCGTCACACCGCCCGCCAAAAGACTGCCGTTGATGGCGAATGTCATCTCGCCCGGGATCGGCGTCATGATCGCATCACAAATCGTGCGACGCCCCTTGGGGTTTGGCACGCGGGTTCCGGCGGCAAGGGAACGGCGGGTATCGTCGAACAGCTCCGGTTCGGCAGCGTAGACTTTGGTCTCTGGCGAGGCCTCGGCCATGACCAGTGCTGTCGCCGCCGTTAACCCGCCACCGCCGCAAGGCACCAACACCGCATCCAGCAAGCCAGCCGCGTCCGTCAGCAATTCCAGCGCCGCCGTCCCTGCCCCGGCAAGGATCTGCGGGTGCGCGCTGGGTGGCACCTCGATCCGCCCGGTCGTGGCGATCACCTGTGCCACCACATCCGCGCTGTTCTCGGTGTCGCGGTCATAATTGATGATCTCGGCCCCCATGGCACGCACCGCAGCCTGTTTGGCGGCAGGCGCATCAGAGGGCATGACGATCACCGCCGAAGACCCCATGATCTGTGCCGCCCGCGCCAGCCCAAGCGCATGGTTGCCAGAAGAATAGGTCACCGCACCGCGCTGCCGCTCTGCCTCGCTGAGGCACAACATACGGTGATACGCGCCCCGGATCTTGAAGGCCCCGGTGCGCTGCATGTTTTCAGCCTTAAGCAGCAGGCGACCGCCCAGCATGGCGTTTACATCCGGATTTTCCAGCACCGGCGTGTGGATCACAACGCCACTTAGCGCCTCTGCCGCCTTGCGCACATTGTTCAGGGGAAGGGGATGGCCCAGCATATCACACCACCTCAGTCGCAATTTGAAACAGCGCGTCCCCACGCCGCGTCTGCGCCATGGCACGCATCGCCAGAACAAGGCCCTCGTACGCAGAACACAGCTCGTCCGGGGCTTTTCCGGGCGTGTCGGGATGATGGATCATCGCAATGGGTTCGCCTTGGGCCACATCATCACCAATCGTTTTCAGGGGTTCAAAAATCCCGGCCTCATAGGCATAGACCAAGCCCTTTGACGTAAGCAGCCTTGTCCCCCCAGCCGCATCCGGGACATAGCCGGGCAACATCCCCAGCGCATTCAGGATCCGCCGCAGCCCGCGTTCTGTTTGGCGCAGAATATCGGGTGTGACGCGACCAGCACCGCCCAGTTCGGCCATCACATTGATCACGCCCTTGCGATTGGCGGCCCCCATCGCGGTGCCTGCCGTGCTGCCTTTGCCACCGCCGCCAGTGAACACCCAGGCATATGGCAGATCGAACGCCTTGGTCATTGCGGCAAGGCCGGCCTCTTCGTCTGGGGAATGGGCAGGACCGCGCAGCAGCGTCGCGGGGTAGATCAGGGACGAGCCGCCAGAGTGCAGATCAACGGCGTAATCGGCCAGCGGCAGGATCACCTCTTCATGGTAATGGGCGATCATCGCCGAGGGCCCGCCTCTGGCATCCCCCGGATAAAGCCGGTTGAGATTGCCTTGATCCAGAGGTGACACCCGGCTGCCCGCCTCTGCGGCCGGAAAATTCAGCATCGGCAGCAGGATCAACCGCCCGCGTATCTCTTTGGCATCAAGGTCGCGGGCAAGATTTCCGACGGCGATCTGCCCCTCGTATTCATCGCCATGAACCCCGGCAGTGATCACAAGGGTCGGACCGTCTCCGTTTCTGAGCACCGTCACCGGCACCGGAGCCCATCCATAGGCCGAGCGATGAACCGAATGCGGCACCCGCAAATAGCCGGCCTGTTTGCCCTCGACGTTGAAATCGACCTCGGATGTGATCTGTGTACCCGTCATGTATCCGTCATGCGCCATCATTTCGGCAATTGCCGAATTGACTCCGGGCTAAGGTATTCAAATCCTCTGGTCAAGCTTCGATATTTCGGGCATTGACGAAATATGGATCAAACCACGGCAATTGACGCATTCGCCGCCTTGGCGCACCCGACCCGGTTGGCTGTGTTCCGGCTTTTGGTACGGCAGGCCCCTGATGGCGTCCCGGCCTTGACCATCGCCGAGCATCTCAAGGCAAAACCATCGACACTGTCGGGCCATCTTGCGATCTTGAAACGCGCGGGCTTGCTGACCAGTGTCCGGCACCAACGCGAGATCCGTTACGCTGCGAACCTCGACTCGATCAACGCGATTGTGGGGTTCTTGTTGTCGGACTGCTGCGGCGGAAAGGTCCGAAACTGCCGCGATATCCTGACGTTGCTGGATCTGGAGGATTGACATGACCGCACCGCATCGCCCCGTAGATCTGCGCGCTGGAGGAACCTGATGAAACTGCTTATGTTTGAACATTGCTCGCTGTGTTTTCGCGTGCGGATGGTAGCGCGTTTGAAGGGCATTCACCTTGTCGAACAGATCGTCGAGGATGACGACAGCGCCGCGATGATCGACCTTGTCGGGCGTCGCGTGATCCCGATCCTTGTACTGGACGATGGAACCCCGATGCTGGAAAGCTGGGATATGGTCGACTATCTCGATGGCCTTGGCCCCCCGGTCCTGACTGGCCCCGAAAGGCCGGAAATCGCCGTGATTTCAGACAGATTGCTAAAGATCACCCCTTTCCTGACCATGCCGCGTTATGCGCTGCTTGCCTTGCCGGAATTCCGGACAGTGGCGGCCAGAGACCATTTCCTTGTGCGAAAACGCACCGCATATCCCGACATGGAGGCCCTTCGCGCCAAGACACGGGACTACCTGTCAGATCTGATGCCAATTCTGGACGCCCTTGCCCAAGAGGTGGCAAGCCCGGCGGCGCTGAACGGTACGCTATCGCGGGATGATATCAGAATTCTTCCATTGCTGCGCTCTGTCGCCGTGGTCGAGGGGCTGGAATTTCCAAGCGCGGTGCAGGCCTATTATGCTACGATGATGTCGCGCCTCGGGTATCGCTCGCTGCCGCAGATCTGAACGCCGCACAACCGCCCCAGCAAAGAGGGCGCGAGGGTCAAGGAGCGCGGCGTTACGTCGGGTCCACAATGCCCATCGCCATCATCCGCAGGGCCGTCATCGAGGGGATAAAGAAATACTCCCCACCGCGGCATTCCACAAAGGTCTTCAGCTTGCTCATCACATAGGGCTGGCGGACACTGGCCGGATCCGAGGCGATGGTGTGGCGTTTGTGGTGGTCGTGGTTGCCCAGCAGCGGGCAGGTGTTGTTGCCCTGATGAAAATCGAGATCGTATTCGATCCACTGCTGCTGCACGAATTCGAACTGGCGAAACAGGGACGAGCCCATCAACATCATCGCCACGCCCTGTTGGGTCTTATCCGTGTTATTCTTGGGATCAGAGGCACCATAGGGCAGACCCCGGCGCAACACACGGCGCCGTTTGTTCAGGGCGCTCGTGGCCTTGGGATTACTATGGGGTTTGCCCGTTTTCGGGTCGGTGCCAAAGGCGTTCAGCGGATCGAGATAGTCGCGCGTGTTCACCCGGCGCAGGTGAGAGCCACCGGGGCATTTGACGCAGGCCATGTCATCCGCATAGCGAAAATCCGACGCCTCAGGCGACTTGAGGTAATCATATTGCGCCTTGGCAGCCTTGAACGGGTCGGGATCGTCCATGCCTTTACGCGTCCGAAACGCCAGCCATTCGTCGTAGGTCGGCACCACGGCCAGCGGCACACCATCCACCCAACGCCCACACATCTTGGCGCGCAGGGTCTCGCGTGCCTCAATCAGCGGAATATCATTGATCTTGGCGTAGTTTTCGGCCTCTTCGGTCAGGACCTCGTCGAAGGTCTGCACGTTTTCATGCAATTTTCGGAACGCCATAAAGGTCCCGTTGTTGGAAAATTCAGGCGGCACGGCGGCGGGGGGCAGTTCCTGGCTTTCGTCCGGGTGCCCCAGGATAAACTCGCCCGTGGCGATCGGTTCCCACTTGCCGTCCATCCGCTTGCCGCGCCCGATGACGGCGGTCTTTTCGACGTCCGCCGGGTATTGCCCCTCAAAAACCGGGTCGCCAATGCCATCGGCAAAGCCAAAGTGTTCCTTGGGAGTGGGGACTTTGACGCCGCCCACGTCATCAAACACAGCCGAGGCTTGCAGATAGTCCAGATCCGGCGTGTCGCGGCCGATGCCGGGCAGAATGCGCACGCCGTCGTCGGACTTGGCGCAAAGGTCGCGCAGCCATGCGGTCTTTTCCTCCAGCGCATCCACAGGCTGGTCCCCGCCCGGCTGTTTCAATTGCGCGTTCAGCGAGATCCACATATGAACGTTGTTGCTGTCGTTGCCATCCCCGCGCCGGTTGCGCCGCCAAAGCGGATCCCAATGCGCGTCCCAGCCCTCTGCCTCTTCTTCTATTTTGGTATTGTCGCGGTCGCCCAGAATAAACGCGCGGTTCTTCATCCCCTCGACGAATTCCAGCGGCATCGTTTGCAGGGTGCGCTGCCGGATTTCGAGCTTTAGCATCCCTTGAAACGAAAACCCGATGTTCACCGTACAGTCAGGCTTTTCCGCCTGTTCGGGCCAGCGCGCGCTGGTGGTCACCTTTTGGCGCACCGCATCGACAAAGGCGCGCCCTTGGTGTGGCTTGGCAATGTTCAGAAAAAAGTAGCGCGCAAAGGGAAAGGAGTAACGCCCGTAAGCGCGCAGCACATTGCCTTGAATATCATTGAGGTTCAGCGAGCGGGTCATGTCTGAAATTCCAATCTGATCAATCGCTTTGCGCCATCGCGGCCGAGGAAATCACGCCGGGCGTCTGGGTTGGGCCGGTCTTGTCAGAGGGCTTGTGTCGGTCCAGAAACGCACCGAAAGAAGCGTGCAGATCCTCTGCCGTCGCGCCCTGTTGCTCTATCGCGAAATTCGCAAAATTCTGCTGCATGTAAAGCGCCTTCAGGACCGAGGGCAGATCATCGTATTTGGCCGGCGGCAGGGGTTTTTCGCCGTTCTGATTGGCGTACCAGATGGCCCAGCCCAATGCCAAAGCCGTGACGATCGCCGCGCCGATAAAGGTCCAGAGGCTGGACCAGCCCAGCCATGGCATATCGAGATACCCAAGGATGCGCAGCAAGAGCGCCAGCAGTGCCACCACGGCAGGCACCAAGACTGCGCCGACCAGCAGCTTGACCGGCAAATCGTTGAATTTGGGCAGGTCCAGATAGTAGTCGTGAAACGGCATCGTGGTCTGTACGTGGCATTTTTCGAGGTAGGCGGCGAACTCATCGGCCGTATCCACATCCTCGAACCCGACGCAGTTGGAATAGATATCCTGAAGCTCAAGCTCCATCGTGTCCCACAGCTTGCGGGCGTAATTGGCGCGGACCTCTTTTTGCTTGGCCGCACTCATCACCTTGGGCAGGGGCGCGCCGTCGTCCGTCACCGCGTCGATATCGGCGCAGAACACCAGATAACTACAATTAAGCTGATCCACATGCTGCAACTGGGTCAGGTTCTCGCCCATGTTCAGCAAGGGATTGCTGCCCACGCGCCCGTTGTAAACCGCGTCATTAAGCACAAACATCCGCGCCAGATGGGTGCGGGTGTTGCGCGAGAACGGGCTGTTGAGGCCAATGCCTTTGGTTGCGGGCGATTGCAGGGCGGTGGGCAGTTTCACCAGCGCCATGCGCACCTTTTGTTCAAAGGATGTGTGGGTATTATTGCCACTTGGGCCCTTGATCGGGGCCATCGTGGTCAGAAAGATATGACCGGAATCAAAATCGGGCATGGATAAATCCTTTGGCTCTCGAATGGGTCAACTCAATAGGTCGCGCACGTCGGAAAAGGTCTCTTGCTGGGCGGTGACATAGCGGCCCCGGTGGATATTGGCGCGTTCCGTGTCAAGGCTTGCCACAGGGCCAAAGCCCGGATCGCCCAGCGCGTCCTGTATCTTGAACATGGCCGCGTTGTAGGTTTTCTGAAACTCTTCCGGCGACTGTGTCTTATGCGCCGCCTCAAGCGAGAGCAGCGTGTCATAGACCCTGAGGCTGCTTTTCACGTCGCGCTGCGCAGAACCGGGCGTGGCGTTGTAATAGTAGTCCGTGTTGATCTGGTTATAGGTGATATAGGTCTTGAACGGCGTGGCTGGTATCGAATGGGGATATTTGGTGGCCGAATACCAGAACAGGTCCAGACCACTTGGGATGCCATCGGAAAAGGCGTCGATATACTGATCCCACGTCCCGTTAAAGTTGGAACAAAACAGCATGTAATCGTTCTTCAGGTTCTTCTGCTTGCCCTGCCCCAGATCGGGCCAGTCGCCCGGTTTGATGATGACCCACCGCGCAAAATGGATCAGCGACAGCCCCAACAACCCCATCAACTGCGCCGGCATCCCGCGCGCGGCCATGAACAACAGCTTGTTGATCCATGTGATTTTCGGGTTCGACGGGGTGATAACATTCATCGCATAGGCTTTGCCTGCAATATTCGACATGACTCTATCCAATCGGCTTGCCGCAAAATGCACTGAAAGAGCGCGGGCGTAATAACAATCTATTTCAAGTTGTATTTAGCCGGTTGGTTTGAGTCAATCGCCTTGGTGCAAGACAACCTGCCAGACCCAGGCAAAGGCCAGCCAGCGCCCGCGAGATGCCTAATGTTTCGCCAAAAACCGCAGGGTATGATCCAGAAACGCCTCTGGTGCCTCTTCTTGCAGCGAGTGTTTGCAATCCAGCGCCGCGCCCTCGACCGACAGCGCCTTGTCGCGCCAGATACCCAGCACATCGAACAGCTTGCCCACCGTGCCTTTCGCGCCCCAAAGCGCCAGCATGGGCGCGCTGACCTTGCGCTCTGCGTCTGCCGCGTCATGGTCAAGGTCGATGCTAGCCGCCGCCCGGTAATCCTCGCAGACCGCATGGATCGTGGCCGGATTGGCATAGCAGCGCAGGTATTCCTCAAAGGTCTCGGCATCCACCGCAGACGCATCCGCCATCTGTCCATCTATATGATTACGCATGAAAAACCGCACATCGGCCCTGATCATGCGTTCCGGTAGGTCAAAGGGCTGGATCAGGAAGAACCACCAGAAATAGCGCGTGGCGAACTCTTTTTCCGTCAGCGCATACATCACCGCCGTGGGCGCGATGTCGATCACGGTCAGGCTGGCCACAGCCTCGGGGCGGTCCAGCGCCATGCGATGCGCCACGCGTCCGCCGCGATCATGGCCAATGACGTGAAAGCGACGATAGCCCAGCGACTCCATCACGCCGACCTGATCGCGCGCCATCTCGCGTTTGGAATAGTTGACGTGGTGTGCGCCGCCCTCTGGTTTGTCACTATCGCCATAGCCGCGCAGGTCCGTCGCCACGACCGTATAGCCCGCATCAACGATCTGCTGCGCCACCTTGCGCCAGATAATCAGCGTGTGCGGGTGCCCGTGCATCAACAGCACGGGCGGCCCCTCTCCGGCCACGGCACAGTTGATGCCGATGCCGTTCACCTCGATCTTTTGATGTGCAAACCTGGGCATAAAGCGCGCAACGGCTTGGGCGGCGGCATTCATCCTGCGAGAACCTCGGCAATCGCGCGCCCGCAGGTTTCGGTGTTGGCCGCACCGCCCAGATCGCCGGTGCGCAGGGGTTGCTGTGCCAGCACTTCTTCAATCGCGCTGACGATGGCGGCGGCGGCCTCTGGCTGGCCTAGATGGTCCAGCATCATCGCCCCCGCCCAGATCTGCCCGACCGGGTTCGCGATCCCCTTGCCCGCGATATCGGGGGCAGAGCCATGGACCGGCTCGAACAGCGAGGGAAACTTGCCCTCTGGGTTGATGTTGCCCGAGGGCGCAATGCCGATGGTGCCGGTGCAGGCGGGGCCAAGATCGCTTAGGATATCGCCAAAGAGGTTCGAGGCGACAACCACGTCGAACCAATCCGGATGCAGCACGAAATTCGCCGTCAGAATGTCGATGTGATACTGATCGACGGGCACATCCGGGTAGGTCTTGGCCATCTCGGCCACGCGTTCATCCCAATAGGGCATGGTGATCGCGATGCCGTTGGATTTCGTCGCCGAGGTCAGCTTGCCCCCGCGTTTCTGCGCCAGATCAAAGGCATAGCGCAGAATTCGGTCGACGCCATAGCGGGTCATATAGGTGTCCTGCACCACGAACTCGCGCTCTGTCCCCTCAAACATGCGCCCGCCGACCGACGAATATTCGCCCTCGGTATTCTCGCGAATGATGATCATGTCCACATCGCCCGGACCACGCCCGACCAGAGGCGAGGGCACACCCGGCATGGACCGCGCCGGGCGCATGTTGACGTATTGGTCAAACTCGCGCCGCCACAGGATCAGCGACCCCCAGAGCGAGATGTGATCCGGGATCACCGCAGGCCAGCCCACCGCCCCGAAAAAGATCGCATCATGCGGCGTCAGCAGCGCCTTCCAGTCGTCGGGCATCATTTGGCCGTGTTTCTGGTAATACTCGACGCAGGCGAAATCGTAATGGGTCATCTCAAAGTCAAAGCCGAACTTCTTGGCCGCGACCTCCAGCACACGCAAGCCCTCTGGCATGACCTCTTTGCCGATGCCGTCACCCGGAATTACCGCGATTTTATAACTGCTCATGTGCTGTCCTCCCTGACATTTTGCCCAACCTACGCCGCCTCTGGCCGATCCGCCATACGGAAAGCCACGCCATACAAGGCCATCGCCAGCCCTGCCAAACCGATAGCACAGATCAACATCACGCCGTATCCGCCCACCTGCCAGATCAGCGCGCCAGCCCATGCAGACAGGGCTGCGGCGGTCAGATACATCACCGCCAAAGAACCGGATTTCGCGCCAAAGTCGCCCTCTCCCAGCAGATCGCGCGCAATGACGGGACGCAGGATGCTGATCGTCCCCCATGCGCCACCAAAAAGCGTCACAAAAGCCAGCGCCAATCCTGGATCAGAGCCGCTGACGCCAAGGATCGTCACCGATGCGCCCAGCGTCAGAAAGGCGATCACGACAAAGCCGTGGTGCGAAAACAGCCGATCTGCCAGCGTCATCGCGACCCGCCCCGCGACCTGCATCACGCCCACCATTCCGGCGATGAAGACGGCGAATTCGGCGCTTAGCCCGCGCTCGTTCAGGATCGCAAGCAGATGATGCAGGGTCATCCCATGCACCAGCGCAATAGAGGCAAAGGCCAGCCCCACCAGCCAGAACACTGGACGACGCAAAAAGGCGCGGTCGGTGGCCGGTGGTTTGGGTACTCCCTTGATCCGCTTGCCCTGCAAGGCGCTTGCCCCCGCCCACAGCATCGGTGCGACCACCAGCACCTCGAACCCGCCCATCACAGCCAAAGCCACGCGCCAGCCGACCGCCCCGCTGAGGTAATGCACAACAGGAAACCCGATGGTCCCCGCAAAACCACCCAGCAGCGTGACAAAGACGATGGCGCGTTTGGCCTGCGCGCCGCGCGCGCGGGTGATCATGGCGAAACATGGCTCGTACAGGCACCCGGCCATCATCGCGCCGATCCCGATCCAGAGGGCGTAGAACTGCCACAACTGGCTGACCTGCGAGACCGCGACGACGCCCAAGCCCGCAAGGCCCGCGCAGAGCCCCATCATTTCCGGCCCTGCCCCGCGATCTATGATCCGCCCTGCGATGGGCGCGCCGATGGCCGAGGCCAGCACGGCCAGCAGGATCGCCTCCGTCAGGTCGGCCTTGCTCCATCCCAGTGCCAGTTCCCAGCGCAGCAGCAACGCGGGAAAGACATAGTAAATCCCCGCCCAGATCAGCGTCTGCCCAATCGCCAGCAACCAGATCGCGCGGTCTTTCAACATGAGGCTCTCGCAATGTCCTTGGCGCACCGAACCAGAGCCACGCGCCCTGCGCAATGGCAAAAACCTGTGCCTGTCGACAAGCCGCGAGATGCAGGCTACCAAACCGCAACCCCTTTGCAGGACCGCCCCGGATGCCCAGCCCCAACACTGATCACGTCTCGACCCATGACGCCCTCGAAGACCCGCGCAACGCCGATATCCTGATCTATGTGGACGGCGAGATGAAGCACCGCGACCGCGCGCTGGTGTCGGTCTATGACAGCGGGTTCATGCTGGGCGATGGCATATGGGAGGGTCTGCGGCTGTATAACGGCCATATCACCTTTCTGGATGACCACCTGGATCGGCTTTATGAGGCCGCGCTTTACGTTGATATGGACATCGGCAAGACGCGGGGCGAGATAAAGGCCGCGATCTGGCAGACGCTGGAGGCCAACCAGATGACCAACGATGTGCATCTGCGGGTGATGGTGACGCGCGGGCGCAAGGTAAAACCGTTCCAGCACCCACACCTCAGCATGTTCGGCGCGACGATTGTGATCATCGCGGAACATTCCAAACCGGGTGACGCGATCATCAGCCGGGGCATAACCCTGCACACGGTTCCCCATCATCGCGGGCTGCCGCTGACGCAGGACGCGAAACTCAACTCTCATTCCAAGCTCAATTGCATCATCGCGCTGAACCATGCGGTGCGCGCCGGGGCCGACGAGGCGCTGATGCTCGATCCTTTCGGGTTCGTGAACACCACCAACGCCTGCAACTTCTTCATCGTGCGCAGGGGGTTGGTCTGGACCTCGACTGGCGACTACTGCATGAACGGGATCACCCGGCAAAAGGTGATCGACCTGTGCCGTGCCAATGACATCCCCGTCCATGAGCGCAATTTTTCGCTGGTCGACACCTATGGCGCCGACGAGGCGTTTTTGACCGGCACCTTCGGCGCGCAGACCCCGGTGTTCGAGATCGACGGGCGCGTGATCGGCAATCGCGTGGCAGGCCCGGTTTTCCACCGCATCCGCGCGCTCTACAAAGACCTGCTGTTGCAAGACGCCGCCAAGTCCCAAAGCACCCAACGTGCTGAGTGACCCTCTGACGCTGGCCTACATCGCCGTCAGCTTCTTTTTGGCCGGGGCGGTCAAGGGCGCGGTGGGCATGGGTCTGCCGACCATGTCGCTGGGCCTGATGACCCTGATGCTGGAACCGCGCATGGCGATCACGCTGGTCCTGATCCCTATGATGACCACCAACGCCTGGCAGGTCTATCGGGCCGGGGAAATCCCGCGCGCCCTGCGCCACTACGCGCCCTTCGCGCTGAGCCTGATCGTCTTTGTGGGCCTCTCGGTCTGGCTGACCTTTGGCGCGCCAGAGCGGCTGTTGATGGGCATCATGGGCGTTGCGATCCTTGTGTTCGTCGCTGTGAACGCCAGCAAATGGGCCCCGCAGATCCCCGCCCACCGTGACCGGGCCGCACAAATCATCGCGGGCATCGCGGCGGGCATCATGGGCGGCATTACCTCTGTCTGGGCGCCGCCGATGGCGATCTATCTGGCCGCGCGCCGCACCCCCAAGGAAGAGTTCGTGCGCGCCTCTGGCCTGCTGATCTTTATCGGCAGCCTGCCCCTTGCCGTGGGCTACATCCGCCAAGGCTATATGACGCCGCAACTGGCCGTGATCGGCACCGCCCTGCTGATCCCCGCCATGCTCGGGTTTGCCCTTGGAGAGCGCGCCCGTCACAGCCTGTCCGAACAGGCCTTCCGCCGCGCCTTGCTGGTGGCCTTTGCCGCCATGGCCCTGAATTTGCTGCGACGGGCAGTGTTTTAGGCAACGCAATCAGAATGCACCCCTTTATAGCGTTTCGCGTTTAACTTGACACATCAAGCATCACCTAACGCGTTGAAATCTTTAATTTCAGGCAGCGTTAGGTGATTCAGGTTAACGCGAGTTGCTTTAACCGACGTTTGATGGGTTCAAACATCAGACCTCAAATGCCATCGATTCGAACACAATCTGAAACTGAATTCAAAAAGTTTGACACACCTGAAAATTGAAAATCCACAAGTCTTGATATACCTAATATAATGATTTACTTTAGAAATTTCAGAAAATCAATAATATTCTTGAAATGTCGGTCTTTCTGATTTTACGATTATCACGAACACTCCATGTAAGTTCAACCAGCCGCCTGAAGTTCTGGCAGCCTGTATTTTTGATCTTTTTACTCGTCTGACCCACTATATTCCATTGGGGGGATACCATGGCAACTTTTGACGCTCCCGCCGGCACGCCGACCACCTATTATCAGTTTGATAGCTTTCTCGGAAATGATCCGTTTACAGTGCCCGTCAGCTTTACAGATAATGATTTCGGGAATGACGAGTTTGATACGACAGAATCCCTGAGTTCAACGTTCAACGGCTTTTCCGGACCGGCCTCTTCATATTTGGGGACCTTTTTGTCAGGTGGGGTTGAATATCCGGTTATTGACACCGGGACAACGGTCTATGTCATTGGCATCCAGTTAGATTCTGCAACATATCCCACACTGACCTCGCTCGGTTTAGCCCGGATTATTCACCACGGTCGGTTGGCGGCTGCGGTATGAGAGTGATC
>CALGTJ010000122.1 GCA_937901435.1 uncultured Rhodobacter sp.
GATCACTCTCATACCGCAGCCGCCAACCGACCGTGGTGAATAATCCGGGTTAGCCCTGTCAACGTGGGCTCTGTCGGCGCATTCCAGCTCGAACTCCAGCGCCATCAACCCCGCCAATCCGCCCCGGTGCAGCGGACGATCCAGCTCTTCCATGGGACGGCCAATGCGGGCGGGCAGCTCCTGTGCGGTGGCCGGGTCCTGCTTGGAATAGATCAGCTTGGCCATTGTTTCGCGCTGAACCGGGGTCACATGCCCCAGCGCATACAGCTGTTCATAACAGGCCAGCGTGTTGTCCAGATCGCCACGAAACCCATGCACCATCAGGCGTTGCCCCAGCAGCGCCTGTTCCGGCAGAGTGGCCGACAGCCCATCCAGCCAGCGCGTCACCGCTTGCCCCTGCCCCTGCTTCAGCCCCCGAATCACAAAGATGTCCAGCAGCCCCATGTCATTCGGCCAGCGCCGCAGACAGAAGGTCAGATAGCGCAGGCCCAGACGGAACTGATAGGTGCCAAACAGAACCTGCACCAGCATCCGCGCCTCGGCCAGAGTCCGTTGCCCCCGCTTGACCCGCCGGATCAGGGTCATCGCCTCGGCAAAGGCGGCGGTGCGCACCAACACGCCAAGGCGCAGATCCTCGGCCACCGCCTCGCCGACCTTTTTGCGGGCCAGTTCGATCAGATCGTTCAGTTGATTCGCCGGAATATCCGCCGCGCGCGTGTCGAACAGATAGCGCAGCGCACCGGGATGTTCGGGATGCGCCTCGATCAGGGCGATCAATGTCGCCTCTTCCTGTTTCGCAGCGCCCATCCGTCGTTAGCAGCGCAGCAGCGGCAGCAGAATCCGCGGCTGCGGGCCTTGTGCAGCATAAAGCGTTTCCAGCCGTCCCGCCGCCACCGGCCAGGCATTGGCGGCCAGATCCATCTCGACCAGACGCAACTCTATCGTCACATCGCCGGGCCGTGCGATCAGCGCCTCTTGCAGCACGTCGTATTCGGCCTCGATCCCTTGGGTTTCGCGGCGCAGCGTCGCCAGACGCAAATAGCCCCAGACAGTCTCTGGATGGGCCTGTGTCATCGTCTCAAGCAACGACTCGGCCTCGCCCAGACGCGCCTCATGGATCAGCAGATCCGCCTCGAGCAGCGTCAGCACCGCCATCTTTCCTTCGGGATCCAGCGCCTGCGCCTGTTTGAGATAGAGCCAGGCGTTGGCGATATCCCCGTCGCGATGGGCCAGATCGGCC
The DNA here is from genome assembly GCA_937901435.1 of uncultured Rhodobacter sp. The sequence goes on from CALGTJ010000122.1 coordinate 1,241, forward strand.
AGCCCCCGCGACACCCATGCGTTCTTGGGATGACCCTTGAGCGCAAGCAGCAGAACCTCGCGCGCGGCCTCGGGACGCCCCTCGACACTCAGCAGATCCGCCTCTTCAAGGGCAAGCCCCACCAAACGCCCCTCGGGGTCCAGCGCCTGTCCGGCCTTCAGATGCGCCCAGGCCAGTTGCCGCTGACCTTGCCGACGCGCCGCCAGCACCGCCTCCAGATAGGTGCCGGCCGTCATCACCGGTGTGGTCTTGGCCTTGGCCATGGATCTTTTGCCTCCCTCGGGATCTGGTGCTCCGTGCGACCCGGATTCCAGATATCTTTTCAAACCGACTGGCCCCAAGAGAGGCCCTGCGCCAACGATTCTCCTGATCTTTGAATAACCGATAACAACTTGAACGACCGGAGTTAAGGCACCGTCAGGACTAATGCCATATAGCATGCCCCCGTCTTTATGACCTGTGGACCGCAAAAGCCCGACAAACACACTCTTAGATTTAAAAGCTCTTATCGAAATACGCCCAAACGGTCGGAATCCGCCGATAATTCCAGTTTCGCACCGAAAAAGCTTGCTTGTTTCAATAGGTCTCTGTGAATTATAGGCATATGCGCAAAGGTGCCCGTTGACATTATTAGTGTCCGCGCGCTTTTAAGTCCCGCATTAAAACTAGTGAGTCCCGTCAGTATTGACGCCCATGTAACATCGTAAGGACATCTAATGTCAGATACATCGCACATCGAACCCGGTCAGGAGGACGACGTCCTGGCCATGGCAGCAGAGATCGTTGCCGCCTATGCAAGTCGCAACCAAATGGCACAGGGCGAGTTGCCCAACCTTATTCAGGCCGTCTATGGCACGCTTAACGGAATTTCCGGCGGCACCAGTGGTGCCACAGAAGAACCCGAAGCCCCGGCAGCGCCTCTGACGCCCGCCGTTCCGATCGACGCCTCTGTTGGCAAGGATGCCATCATCTGTCTGGAATGCGGCAAGGGCTTCAAAACGCTCAAGCGGCACCTGTCGACAGAGCATGGCCTGTCCCCGCTGGACTATCGCACCCGCTGGCAGCTGTCCAAAGAATATCCGCTGGTCGCGCCGTCCTATTCCAAGCGTCGCGCGGACACCGCAAAAAAGATCGGTCTGGGTCGCAAGCCAAAAGCGAAATAAACGCAGCTTTTGATCCATTCTTCGTGAAAAGGCCCTGGTGGGACAGCCAGGGCCTTTTTCATGTCCGGGGATGTTTATCTGCAGGAGGGGGGGCAAAATGTTTCGCGTGCGAAACATTTTCCGGATAGCAGGCCCTCAGGCGTTCGCCTTGATCCAGTCCAGCAGGCGCACCCGGAACGCCTCTGACATGCCCCGCCCGGACAGGGTCAGGCTATAGCCCGAATATTGCGCCTGCAGGTCATCGGTCAACCGATCCACACCATTTGGCATCGGGCGCTTTGGCTCTGGTTTCGCCTCTAAAGGGGGGGTTAGGGTCTGTTTTGCAACGGGTTTTACCGCCTGATCAAGACAGGCGCTTTCGTCCCTGGCACTGTCAGGCGCGGCCTCTTGCAGGGCCTGCACCAGATCAACGGCACGGTCCGGCTCTGCGTCCAGCAGTTTGGCGATTGCCAGACCCTGCCGCTCGCCAATGGCCGTGGCAAAGCGCAGATGCGCATCCAGCGCATGATAGAGCGTCAGAAAGGATTTGATCTTGGACCGCTTGGACCGGCTGGCAGAGGCAAACAGGGCGTTCAGAGCCTGTTTATCGCTCTCGTACACCCCCTGATCCACCGCAATCGCCACCACCCGCGCGCGCTCGTAATAGCTGAGCCCGACGCGGATTTCGTTTTCCTCGACCATGGCCACATAGGCCTCGGCGGCGTTTTCGGGGCGGCGCAGCAGGGCCTTGATCTGGGCGAACCGATCCTCGCCGGTTTCGGCAAACAGCCGACGCATCGCCGTCAGACGCCGCCAGCCCGAGATCAACCCATAGCGCCCCTCGCCCAGATCGACCACCTCGACGGGGGTCTGCTGGCCACGGGCGCGCAGCGAGTCCATGAGGACCTGCATTTCCTCTTCGTCGGCGCCCATGCGGTCGCGCACGAGGTAGGACATTTCGATCTGATCCGCAGGCAGCATCTGGATCATGCGCCCTTCGTCCTTGGCGCGTTTCAGCTCGCCCGCCAGTTCCTGCAAGGCAGAGGCGGTCGCAGCCTCGCCCGCCACCTGTGCTATCGGCGCGCGGGCATAGGCCGGGGCGGGGGCCAAGGATGGGGCCAAGGACGGGCCTGAGGATGGGCTAAGTGATTTCGTCTCTAATACGGGGGCTTCCGTATCCAGAAAGCCGGGGGTCGCCGGTGTCAGACGCTTGCGTTTCGCCATGATCTTTCTCCTTCTTGCCCGTCTCTGGCCCCGCTTTACCGCATCTGCGTTGAGCCGTGGTAACCTGAGCGTACGGTCAAAAATGTTTCGCGCGCGAAACATTTGTCGTTTGAAGGCGCGCGGTCTTACGCCTCATTTTCCGCCTGTGCCGCCAGTTCATCACGCCGCCACACACCCACCAGCAGCTTTTTGAAGGCGGCATAGGTCTCGTCAAAGGCCTCGCGCCCGCGCACATAGGTCTCGCGGTTGAAATCGCGGTAATCGGCCTCGTAGATGCCATTGACCTGCTCGCCCGCCTGACCGATCAGCGCAGTGAAATCCTGACGATGGGGCGACAGGGTCTGGCCCAGATAGGCCTGCATCAGCGAGGCAAGCTCTGCCTGCTGGCCACTGTCATATCGGGTCAGAACCGCCCGGACCGCGTCCCATTCAAAGGCCATCTCTGGCCGACCCAGCGCCCGCGCGGCGGTGTTTTCGCCCTGCTCGATCGAACTGAAGGTGGAATGCAGCATGTCGAAAAACCGCCCCGTGCTGTCAAATTCCAGAAAGGACGCCCCAAGCGGCACCAGCAGAATGTCAGAGGCGGCCAGACCGTTGATGGTGAGGTACCCAAGGGCAGGGGGGGTATCGAGAAAGATCAGGTCGTATTGATCCAGCACCCCGTCGGCCTCGAGCCGGTCGGTGAGCGCATCCCACAGCTTCCAGCCGCGCGCCTGCATCCGCCAGACGGGGATCTGGAATTCGGCCCAGTAAAGATTTAGCTGCGCGCCGATCAGGTCGATATTAGGCCAGTGGGTCGATTGGATCAGATCCTTTGAGGTAAGGTTGAGCGCCTCGGACAAAGTCTCATCCAGCGGAATGGGCGTGTCGCCGCGATCCAGACGCGCCTGATTGTCCTTTTGCAGATGGGCCGCATAGTGACGCGCCAGCAGCGGGAACACCGTCTGCCATTCATCGGCAACCTTACCGCCAAAGATCGAGGTCATTGACCCCTGACTGTCCAGATCGATCACCAGCACCTTGTACCCGTCCAGCGCGGCACTCATCGCCAGATGAGCGCAGGTCGAGGTCTTGCCAACGCCACCTTTGAAATTCGCCACAGCGGTGATTTTCGCGGGCAATCCTTTGGGGCGGTAAGGCAGGTATTCCTTGGTCTTGGACCCCTCGACACTGAAATGGGCGCGCAGGCGCAGCACCTCGTCCAGCGTGAACCATTTCGCGCCGCCGTCCGTTTCGCTGCGCCCCTGCGGCAGATTGGGGTTCGCCTTGAGCACGCGGCGGAAATGCGGGGTGGCGACGGGGATCAGATATTTGGTGATCTCCCATGTGGAAAACAGACGCAGCGTCTTGCGCCCGTCCTCTTGCAGGCCCCGGCTTGACAGATCGTCCCGACCCCGCGCGCAGGCCGCCGCGATTTTGGCAAAACCGCCAGATCCGGTGCTGTCGCCCAGATCACGCAAGGCGGCGTCTGGGGATATGTTGAAATAGGGAGGTTGGTCTTGCCCCGAAGTAAGTGCCATGGATGCTCTGCCCGTTGATGCGCCTGAGAAGCGGTATGTGCGCTTTTTTACGCCGTATACCACAAAACGCAGCACATGGAAGAAAAACACGCATCAAACCTGTTTTTTCTAAGCAAATCAGGACGAGAGGTGAGGTGCTGGTGTTTTGAATAAAGCGCTTGTGGATTTTTTTTGAAGTTAGAATCCAGTTATTTATAAGTTACGGGGGATTTGGCTTTTGGGTAAAGCCCTTTTTTATAAGGCGCATCTGGCGGTCAAAAGAGGGTCGGGTGACTCTGAACCCCCGATGGGGTGACTCTGATCCGATCATCAAGCGACTCCGAACCCCCGATGTTTGGCGCGGGTTCTGCTGGACAGAGCGCTGTGGATAACTTTATCAGGGTGTCACTGAAACCACGTTGAGTCGCAGGGCAACTGTGACCAGAGCAGAGACAGCCCGAACAGGGCAAAGACAGGGACAACAGCAGCAGATGAGCGGACCGATCACAGCGATCGGAGCGGGTGCCCCCGAAAGTTTACGGGCGGGGGCCTTGCTTCCGGACAGGCATCCGACGGGCGATTTGTTCGTCTGTGATTTCTTTGGGGCCTGGCCCAAGGATGATCTGGCCTCTATGGAACATCCTATTTTCTCGCTGAGCACCCGGCCCGATCGCACTGTGCTGAGTTACGAAAATAAGGGGTCCGAGATCACCATCGTGCCCAGTGTGAAGGGGCGCGCGACGATCCATGACAAGGACATCCTGATCTATTGCATCAGCCAGTTGATGGCCGGTCTGAACGCCGGGCGCGAGGTCAGCCGGACCTTGCAACTCAAGGCCCATGATCTGCTGGTGGCGACCAATCGCGAAACCTCTGGCGATGCCTACCGGCGTCTGCGCGAGGCGTTTGAACGGCTGGCAGGCACGCGCATCACCACCAATATCACCACCGGCGACACCGAGACCACCAGCGGGTTCGGCCTGATCGAAAGCTGGGAGATCGTGCGCAAATCTAAAGGGGGCAAGATGATCTCTGTCTCTGTCACCCTGTCGGAATGGCTGTTTCGCGCCGTGCTGGGCCGGTCCGTTCTGACGCTGAGCCGCGAGTATTTCCGCCTGCGCAAACCGCTGGAGCGGCGGATTTACGAGTTGGCGCGCAAACATTGTGGTCGCCAGCCTGCGTGGCGGGTCTCGCTGGAAACGCTGATCAAGAAATCCGGATCGGGCAGCCCGCGCCGGGTGTTTCGCGCCATGCTGCGCGAGATCATCGCCAAGGACCACATGCCCGATTATGTGCTGCTCGAAGAGCCGGGTGACATCCTGCATGTCTCGCCCCGTGCGGTGGTGGTCGAGGGGCTGGGCGTGCCGCATCTGAAGGGCGACACCATAGAGGCCGCGCGCGCGCTGGCCCCCGGTTGGGATGTGCACGCCCTTGAGGCGGAATGGAAATCCTGGTGGGCCAGCAGCGGTCGTACCCGGTTGCGCAACCCGGACAAGGCGTTTCTGGGCTGGCTTGCCAAGCGTATGGGTTAGGGCGCACGCGCCGTAGGCCGGTGTGGTTGCATCGACTTTGATCTACCTTGCTCAACCTGCCTTGGTCAGCTTGGGCAGATTTGCCCGGTGAGCTATAAAAGCCGCATCCCATGCCCGTTTTAATTGATGTTTTTCCAATTTTTGCTATGGTCTGCACAAATGTTTGCGTTCAAGAGTCCGCTAGGCGTCATTCCCCCTGTCTGACTTTGTGTATTGTAACCCCAACCGCACCGCGTATTGGCTTTTATTGGCCCGTATTGACCACAAGATCACGGATTTCATGCCTGTCCCATCGCATCCCCATTTGACAGGCGACCCAAAACCAAAAGGACCCCTGATATGAGCCGCACCCCTTTGAAATATTCTCACCTGACACAGGTTACAGCACTGGCTGCAGGGCTTTTGTCGCTGGGCACCACCACGGCACAGGCCGATCAGGTGATCCTGGACGATCTGATCGTGGATGGCAGCATTTGCGTGGGTCAGGACTGTGTGAACGGTGAAAGCTTTGGCTTTGACACGATCCGCCTGAAGGAAAACAATCTGCGGATCAAGTTTCAGGATACCTCTAATTCCGCTAGCTTTCCCTCCAACGATTGGCAGATCACCGCCAATGACAGTTCCAATGGCGGGGCCAATAAATTCTCGATCGATGATATAGATGGCGGGCGCACGCCCTTTACCATCGAGGCAAGCGCGCCCAGCAATTCGCTGTATGTCGATGACGGTGGGCGGATTGGCCTTGGCACATCGACACCGGTCGTCGAGGTGCATGTGGTGGACGGGGACAGCCCGACCCTGCGGCTGGAGCAGGACGGCAGTTCGGGCTTTACGGCGCAGACCTGGGATCTGGCTGGCAACGAAACCAACTTTTTCGTCCGCGATGTGACCAATGGATCCCGCCTGCCGTTCAAGATCAGACCGCTTGCACCGACAGACTCGCTCTATGTCAATACGAACGGGAATATCGGGCTTGGCACCGCCAGCCCCTCAGAGGCGCTGCACCTGCGCAGGACTGACGGAACGGCACGGGTTCTGGTCGAGGAAAACTCTGCCGCGGCGGGCAATTCGACCATGCTGCTTCTGGACAACGCCGGCGGGCGTCCGCGGATCCAGATGACGGGCGCGGGCAATGCGGTGCAGACCGGGGATTGGTCTTTGTCGGCGGGCAATACATTCGTTTTGCAGGATCGCATCGCCAGCAACAACGTGATGATTGTGGACCAAGCGGGCAATATGACCATTGGTGGCGCGCTGACGGAAAACTCTGACAAGAACAACAAGATGGCGATCGAGCCTGTCGCCCATGACGAGATCCTTGCCAAGGTTGCCGCCCTGCCGATCAGCGCCTGGACCTATAAGAACGACGCAGAGGCTGGCATCCGTCATATCGGCCCGATGGCGCAGGATTTCTACGCCGCCTTTGAAACCGGCGCTGGCCCGACCGGGATTTCGACGATTGACACCAGCGGTGTCGCGCTGGCCGCGATCAAGGCGCTGAGCGAAGAGAACAAGGCGCTGGAGGCACAGACAGCCGCGCAGCAGGCCATGATCGCCCGGCTTGTGACACGTCTGGACGTGCTCGAAGGACATATCGTCAAATAGGCGCAAGGACTGATCCGGGTAGGGCCAAACATGGGTCTATCGGTTATTTTTCAGGAAAACCTCCGGGAGACCGGGGGTTTTAATTTTTTGTTAACGGGAAAGAGAGCAGTCTGCTGCGACCCGCTTTGCGCTGTGGCTGCCTTGTGCCGTGACGGGAGGCGACGCTTAGAAAAAAGTAAAATAGGAAAATCCTATGATCTTTCGGCCCTGTTCCATGGCCCTTCTTTCGCTTGTGGTAAGCCTGTCTCTGGCCCAGTCCACCGGTTCCGTCAGGGCAGAGGTCGTACATGCAGAGGATGTGATCATCGCGGGCAGTCTCTGTGTCGGACTGGCCTGTGTGTAGGGGGAAAACTTTGGCTTTGATACGCTTTTGCTAAAGCAAGAGGTCCTGCGCATCCGGGCGGACGACACCTCGGCGGCCTCGAGTTTTCCCAGCAATGACTGGCAGTTGACCTTTAATGATCGCTTGGGCGGTGGGGCGAACAAGTTTTCCATCGATGATCTCTCTGGTGGGCGGACCCCCTTTACGCTTGAGGCCGGTGCGCCGAACCATGCGTTATATGTCGACACGCTTGGCCGGATCGGCATCGGCACCAACAGCCCCGCTGTCATGTTGCATGTGAAAGACGGCGAAACCCCCGGTCTGCGTCTGGAACAGGACACCACCAAAGGGTTCACCGCGCAGATTTGGGAAATGGCGGGCAATGAGGTCAATCTTTTCGTTCGGGATGTGACCCATGGCTCTAAATTGCCGTTCCGGATCAGGCCGGGGGCGTTGAACAATTCGATCCTTATCGGGGCGGATGGGAATGTTCTGATTGGCGCAACGACCGCGACGCCTGCGGATCAAAACCCCATCGCGGCCCTGCACGTCCAGCGCAGTGATGGGACCGCGCGGTTTCTGGTCGAGGAAACCTCGACCACGGCGGGCAATCGCAGCCTGATGTTTCTGGACAACGCGGGCGGGCGTCCGCGCCTGCAGATGAAGGGC
>CALGTJ010000123.1 GCA_937901435.1 uncultured Rhodobacter sp.
ATTCCTGGGCCCACAGGGATTTGACTGCCTTCCTGCGGGCGCATGCGGGCGTGCCTCAGCCCTATGACCGCGCACAGGCGATCCTACCCGACCTGCCGGGGGCCGAGGATTGGCGCATCCTTGACGACCCCGAGGCTTATGGGGCGATTACGGCCGCCTGTGAAGCGCCTGAGGTGACGCTGCGCTCCGAGGATTTCACCGCAATACAGGCGTTTCTGGACATGTTGACCGGAGCCACTGCCATCAGCGGGCGTCTTGGCGTGCCGGACCGCGTGCCGAGTGGGCTTGTGATCGACAAATAAGCGCGTGGCCCTTCATTCCGCCGTGCGTGGGGGTTATGTCTGTCGCAGTCCAGGAGAGCGCACCATGTCCCAATCCCTCACTCTCGGCCTTACCGCCATGCACTGTGGCTCTTGCGTGGGCCGGATCGAGGCCGCCTTGCGCGCAGTGGCGGGCGTGGGGGATGTCGCGGCCAATATCGCCGCACAAACGGTGCGCGTGGCCTATGACGCCCCCGCCACGCCCAAAACCATCGTCGCCACTCTACGCGCGGCGGGGTATCCGCCGGACGAAGACTCGGTGACCCTGTCCGTTGAGGGGATGCATTGCGCCAGTTGCGTGGGCCGGGTCGAGGCGGCGCTGACCGCGGGCGAGGGCGTTGTCGAGGCGCGGGTCAATCTGGCCAATGAGACGGCCCATGTGCGGTATCTCAGCGGGGCCGTGACGCCGCAGGACGTAGCACAGCTAAGCACAGAGGCAGGCTATACCGCGCATCTCAAGGGCGACGGTCCTGATCCCGCCGCACGGCGCGCAGACGAAATCGCGTCGCTGCGTACGCTGACGCTGATCGCTGCCGCGCTGGCCCTGCCGGTGTTTCTGATCGAGATGGGCAGCCATCTGATCCCCGGTATGCACCACCTTGTGGGTCAGGTGATCGGCCATCAGACCAGCCGCGTGCTGCAATTTGTGCTGACAACTGCCGTTCTGCTGGGCCCCGGTCTGCGGTTCTATCGCGCAGGCTTTCCGGCGCTGTTTCGCGGCGCGCCTGATATGAACGCGCTCGTCGCCATCGGCACCTCTGCCGCGTGGAGCTATTCTGTCATTGCCACCTTTGCCCCCGCCCTGCTGCCCGACGGCGCGCGTAACGTCTATTTCGAGGCCGCCGCCGTCATCGTGGTGCTGGTCCTCGCGGGCCGCTGGATGGAGGCGCGCGCCAAAGGCCGCACCGGGGCTGCGATCCAGCGCCTGATTGCCCTGCGCCCCCAAACCGCGCGCGCGCAGCGTGACGGGGCATTCGTCGACCTGCCGCTGGATCAGGTGCAGGTGGGCGATCTTTTGCAAATCCGTGCAGGCGAACGCGTGCCCACCGATGGCACGGTCACGGACGGCCAAAGCAGCGTCAACGAGGCGATGATCACGGGCGAGCCTTTGGCCGTGCAAAAGTCAAAGGGCGACGCTGTGACGGGCGGCACGGTCAATGAATTCGGTGTTTTCATGATGAAGGCCACGGCCGTGGGCGAGGCGACGGTGCTGGCGCAGATTCTGGCGATGGTCGAAGAGGCGCAATCGGCCAAGCTGCCCATTCAAGGGTTGGTGGATCGGATCACGTTGTATTTCGTGCCTGCCGTGCTGGTCATTGCAGTGCTGACCTTTGCGATCTGGATGATCATTGGGCCAAGTCCGGCGCTGACGCCCGCCTTGGTCGCCGCCGTCTCTGTGCTGATCATCGCCTGCCCCTGCGCCATGGGTCTGGCCACGCCGACCTCGATCATGGTCGCAACGGGGCGCGCGGCAGAACTGGGCGTGCTGTTTCGCAAGGGCGACGCGTTGCAATCTTTGCAAGACGCCCGGCTGATCGCCTTTGACAAAACCGGAACCCTGACAGAGGGCCGCCCCGAGGTGGCTGATGTGCTGTTGGCCGGGGGCGTCGACCAAGAGGCGCTGATGGCGCAGGTGGCCAGCCTTCAGGCGCTGTCGGAACACCCGCTGGCCAGCGCCATGCTGCGCGCCTCAGAGGCCGCGCGTCTGGCGGTGACGGGCTTTCAGGTGCACCCCGGTCTGGGCGTGCAGGGGCAGGTCGAGGGTGCGGCTTTGCTGGTCGGATCGGCCAAGCTGATGCACCAGAACGACATTGAAATCGAGGGTCTGTCCCTGAAATCAGAGGGTCTCGCAGAGGCGGGCAAAACACTGGTCTACGTCGCGCGTGATGGCCGCGTGG
>CALGTJ010000124.1 GCA_937901435.1 uncultured Rhodobacter sp.
ATACGAGCGTGACGCCCATGATGATTGGAATGTCGACGCGCTGGATTGCCTGCCACGCTAGCTGGCCGATGCCGGGCCAGCCAAAGACGCTTTCCACGACCACGATCCCCCCCATGAATATGCCGATGTCGATACCGATCATGGCAATCACCGGAAGGATAGCGTTGGGCAGGGCATGACGCAGGATCACCCTTGCACGGGTCAGTCCCTTTGCTCGGGCGGTCCGGATGTAGTCAGTTCGCAGCACCTCTACCATGCTGGAGCGCATCATCCGGCTATACCAGCCAGAGCCGAGCAACCCGAGGGTGAGCGCGGGCAGGACAATGTGGGCAAATGTGCCGTAGCCGCCAATCGGAAACCATCCCAGCTTGACCGCAAATACATAAAGCAGCAGCAGGCTGACCACGAATTGCGGCGCAGAGACGGTCACAAAAGATGTGATCATCAGGAAATTGTCCAAGGCCTTGCCGCGGGTCAGCGCAGCAGCGACGCCCATGCTAAGCCCAAGAACAAGCTCGGTCGCAATGCCGGCCGCCATCAGTTGAAGGGTAGCGGGCAAACGCGCACCAATAAGTGTCGACACCTCTGTCCGTTGCAAAAAGCTCCGACCCAGGTCGCCTTGAAATAGGCCGGCCAGGTAGCGCGAGTATTGTACGAGGAATGGCTGATCGAGGCCAAGCTGCTCGCGGATATTTGCCACGGTTTCAGCCGTCGCAGCCCTACCTGCGATCTGGCGAACTGGATCGGCTGGCAAGATGAACAACAGGAAATAGGTGATGAACGACACGCCTAGCAAGATCAGCGCCGATTGCACCAGCCGTCGGAGAAAATAGCCCGCCATCAGTCCCGCCCCCGCTGCAACGGATCAAGCACATCACGCAGGGCATCTCCGACCAGATTGAACGCCAGCGCCAATAGCAAGACAGCAGCGCCGGGAATAAACACGAGCCAGGGTGCAGCCTGAAAGTAGGTCTGGTTTTCAAATATGATGTTTCCCCATGATGGGGTTGGCGGCTGCACTCCTACGCCCAGAAAGCTTAGGGTTGCCTCCAAGAGCACGGTGGTCGAAATGCCCAGAGTGCCCCAAACGATGATCGTCGGCACCAGGTGCGGCAGGATATGCCGAAACAAGATCCGACCGGTGCTCGCCCCAAGTATACGCTCGGCGGCAATGAAATCCCGTTCTGCCAGTGAAGAGGTCTCGGTGTAGATCACGCGCGCTGTCTGGACCCAGTTCACCAGCGCGATCACCATCGCCACGATCCAGAGGGACGGCGTGAATATCGCGGCGAGGCATATGGCAAGAAGGAGCGCAGGAAAAGCCATCATCAGATCGGTGAACCGCATCAACACGGTCCCGATCCATCCGCGAAAAAACCCTGCCGTAATGCCGACCAGTGTGCCGATGATAAGCGACAGACCGTTCGCCGCCACACCGATGATGAGTGAAGTTTGCGCGCCGTAGAGGATCCTTGTGAACAAATCTCGGCCCAGCAGATCCGTGCCCAATATGTATACGCCGCCGGGTGGCAACGGCGCGCCTTCAAGGGTCAGACCGTCAAAATGTTGTTCGGCCGGGTCATAGGGTGCGATCCAAGGCGCAAAAATCGCACCAAGCAGAACCAGTCCGATCAGCACAAGCCCAAAAACGGCCAGCTTGCGCTGCAATAGACGACGAAGAGCGCTGTCCGGCTTGGCCATTTCCACCTGTCTGGTGGCATCGGTCATTGTGCGTCCCTCTCGTCACTGGCATCTGGCCCGACGATGCGTTCGGCCGCCTCTTCAAAGCTGATACGCCAAGCCATGGCCATGTGGCGCAGCTGGGCATAGGCCTCGGCCTCTGATTTGCCTCGCGCGGCCAATCGCATGACTGCCTTGACGACCGTCATACGTGCATTCACCCTGTTCTGCAGATCCTCGATCTTGGCCTGCATGGCGTGTTGGGCATCGAATGCTGCACGGGCGATCAAGAGCGCTGAATACGCTCCGGAATCGCCCACGGGCTTCAGAAGCTGGGCATGGGCCCCCGCCAATAGCGACCATTCGATTCGGCCCGGCGCTTCGGATCCGATCAAGGCAATCAGCGGCACAGGAGGCTCGCCCTCGGGCCAGGGAAACTGCGCACTATGGCCCATATCAGCATCAAAAAAAACAAAGTCTGCGGCGAGGGACGTTGGCGGCAATTCCGGCCAAGCGATCGCGACGTTGAGGCCAATCGCCTCCAACTGTCGGGTCAGCGCCTGCACCGTCGGATGGGGCCGGTGTAAGAGCACCGCCAAAGCGCCGCCCAAATTCTGTATCCGGACACCTCTTCTCACGATACGACCCTGAGGGCTGCGCGAATATCGCGCGCCGGGCGCGGATGTGTCAGATAAGGATCACCCGCAATAGCTTCATGCGCCTGAATGACCTCGAAACGGCCAGCGTTGGCGCGTGCGATCAGCGTTGGCAGCGCAGTATGATGTGTCTGATGGTCGATCCGACTGCCCTTCGCGGCATCTGTACGCATCAGGTTCGACAGGCTCAGGACCTCGGACCCGGGCCGATGCGCAAGCAATCTGGCCAATTCCCAAACCGCGGTGAAGGCTGCCGCCTCGTGCGAGCTGCCAAACGTTCCGGGCCCATGCCAATCAGTGCCGCCGCCTTGGAAGTAGGGGCCAGCGGCGATCAATCCATCCGCCGCACTGCCGATCGCAGGTAATTCGCATTCGGTCATGTTGCACGACAAGACAGGCCTCGTCTGCGGCAGAAAGCGGCGATCGCGTTTCCCAAGATCATGGTAGGCGCGCAAGAATTGATAAGACGACCGCCCGATCAGGGAATTGAGAACGAAGTCCGGCTCTGTCGCCTCAATCTCTTCGATGATCCGATCAATGTCCACGGACCCGATCGGCAGATAGCGTTCGCCCAGAACCTGACCTCCCGCGCCCGTTAACGCCCCTCGTGCGAGGCGGTTCATTTCCCAACCCCATATGTAATTGGACCCAGTCAGGAAAGCCCTGCGTCCATAGGTTGGAAGGGCCCACTCAAGCAGTGGCAACAGATGCTGGTTAGGACAGGCATGCGTGTAGACAACGTGATCAGAGGCCTCAAAACCCTCATAAGGGACCGCATACCAAAGCGTGCCTCCCGAGGCCTCGAGCGTCGGGATAACCTCTTTGCGGCTCCATGACGTTACGCATCCGATGACATGTCGCGCACTCGTCTGGCGCAGGATCTCGTCACACAGCGGGGCGTAGAGGTCCACATCGCCACCGGGATCACGCTCTACGGGAACAAATGTAAGATCAATATCAGGATCGGCATTGACCAGGGCAACAGCCCCAAGCGAACCGCTGCGGCATGCTTCGGAGATCAGCGAATAATCGCCCGATCGGGAATATAAAAGTCCGAGTTCTATACGGCGCATCATATGGACCCAAGAAACAAAAAAAGCCCCACTGACCTGAGGCTGAAGAGTGCCGATCAGGTCGTGAGGCGTGAATGCCAGCTGGCGATAATGCCAAATGATGATGTCACCATGAGCCGGACTGAGCGTCGCGTCAAGCGCTGTGCTCAGGTATGTCGCCAAGATCGTTCCATGCCGGCCAATGCACAAGATTTCATCACGCCACTAAGGAACCCGCTAAGAAAGTAGGCGCCCCCACGCCATCACCCATCACAAAACCCCAGAGCTCGACACGCTAGCCCTTCGGCATCGTCCAGCAGCTGCGTCACGTGCGACCCACCGCCCCGCATGACGTTGTACTCGGTCTTGATTCCCGCCTTTAGCCGGCTCTGGGCCTCCTCTGCAGCAGCCAAGATTTTGCTGGCCTCTGCGTCGGCATGCTTCATCAACGCAGCCACGTCACGCCGCGGCACCCCGTCTGCGGTGAGTTCGGCAATGCCCGGTAAGATGTACTTGCCAAGCACATC
>CALGTJ010000125.1 GCA_937901435.1 uncultured Rhodobacter sp.
GACCTGCAAGGCAGTTTTGAAAAGCCGCTGTATATCCGCTACGACGCTGCGATCTGCGCCCATTCGCGCGCGCAGCAGCCCGGATGCGACCGCTGCCTGAATGTCTGCCCGACCGGGGCGATTTTGGCTGCTGGCGATCACGTCACGATCGATCCGGGTATCTGCGCGGGCTGTGGCGCCTGCGCTGCGGTCTGCCCCTCTGGTGCGGCCAGCTATGACGATCCGCAAGTTGGCTTTCTGTTCAGTCGCTTGCGCGCCCTTTCTCAAGCGTTTCTAAAGGCCGGCGGCACCGCGCCACGCGTCCTGTTTCACGACCCCGGACATGGCGCAGAGATGATCCGACTTGCCGCCCGCTACGGTCGCGGCCTGCCCGCTGATGTGATCCCCGTCGAGGTTGCCAATATAGAGGGCGTCGGCCACGCCGAACTGATCGCTGCCCTTGGGGTCGGCTTTATCCAAGCCATGATTCTCGCCGCGCCGCGCGACGATGTCACCGTTCCCCTGTCACAACTGGATCTGGCGCAAGCCATCGCCCTTGGCACCGGCGGACCAGAGGGCCAGTTGTGCCTGATCACACCCGAAGATCCAGACAGCTTTTGCGATATGCTGTACGGCAGGGCACCAAGCGTCACGCCTCCCCAGACCATCCTGCCCCTCGGTGGTCGGCGCGAGGTCACGCGCCTCGCCGCCAGTGCACGCGCGACCCAGATCACCCAGCCCATCCCCTTGCCTGATGGCGCGCCCTACGGCGCCGTGGTGGTCAATACCGACGCCTGCACGCTGTGCCTGGCCTGCGTCTCGCTGTGCCCGGTCGGCGCGCTGAATGACAATCCCGACAAACCGCAACTGCGGTTTCAGGAAACCGCCTGCCTGCAATGCGGGATCTGCGCCAATACCTGCCCGGAAAACGCCATCACCCTTGTGCCGCAACTCAACCTCGCCAATACGGCGCTAAGCCATCAGGTTCTGCATGAGGAAGAGCCGTTCGAGTGTATTTCCTGCGACAAACCCTTCGGCACGAAATCCACAATCCTGCGGATCGTCGAAAAGCTGGAAGGCAAACACTGGATGTATTCGGGCAGCGATAACGTCAAACTGATCCAGATGTGCGACGATTGCCGGGTGAATGCGCAGTATCATCAGGAAAACTCGCCCTTCTTTGGCGGCGAGCGCCCCAAGGTGCGTACGACGCAGGACTATCTGGACGAACGCAAGAAACCAAACTGAGCGCGCGAACGATCAGGTCAAGGCTGGGGGGCCAGCCCCCCAGATCCCCCGGGATATTACAAAACAGAAAAGGATGGGGCGGCGGGCCCCGATTTGACCAAAGGGCAAATCGGAGTGAAATCCGTGGGCGCTTTAGCGCCTCAATCTGGTTAAGTCCTACTGAGAGGCGACGGGCTTGCCCAGATCCTTGGGCGGCATGGCCTCGACAAAGGCGATGATGGCGTCGATCTCTTCGAGGGTGATGCGGACGGGCACGATATGGCTTAGGTTTTGCGCGTCAAAAGGTTCTGTCACGTCGATGACTTCGGTGAAACTGGGGTGCGGGTTGGCGACGTAATAGGCAGAGAACAGTTCAAACCAATGGGGCCGCGCGCGCATCGCACCGAAAGAGGGCGAGGACCCGATGCCCCCCATACGGTTGCGATCGTCCACCACGTGACAGCGCCCGCAATGCACCAGCGCCAGCCGAGCGCCCAATTCCGCGTCGCCCGTGATCTCGATCACCTCTTCTTCGATCACC
Source organism: uncultured Rhodobacter sp. (assembly GCA_937901435.1). The sequence goes on from CALGTJ010000125.1 coordinate 1,748, forward strand.
TCTTCAAAGGCGGTCGTATAGGCCGCCGGACCACCGCGCGGAAAGCTTTCGATGGCGGATTTCCCCGAATCGCTGAGAATCCAGTCGCGGAACTTTTCCGTCTCGGGCCCCGGTGCCAGCAGCGTCAGCCCAAAGGCCGCGCCCGTGCCTGAGGCCGGGGCAAAGACCCGCGCAGCCCCGCGGTTTCCGATTTCGTTGGCCCCCCCGGCCTCCAGCTTAAACTCGGCCTCGGCATCCGGCGCGACGGGCACGACCGTGATCCGATGCTTGAGTTTGAAGCGCGGCAGGATGTGTTTGAGAAAGCCGCTCTCGCTTAGTCCGGCGGGCGCGGCCAGACGCAGATCCTTTCGCAGCTCTTGTGCCGCCGCTTTGTCGGCCCTCAAAAGGGCAAAAATCATCAAAAGGAGCAGGATCGTATGTCGCACGGTGATGGCCTTCCGGTTTCAGGGATGCTAACCCAAAGACCAACGCTGTGGCCAGATGAAACTGCGCGCGGCACAACTGGGATCCGGGGGGACACCGACATGACGGACGAGACGTTTAATATGTCACTGAGAAAGTTTCTGAAAACCGTGGGCGTGACCTCGCAGCAAGAGATCGAAGTCTCGGTGCGGGCGGCGCGCGAAAAGGGCAGCCTGCCCGATGGACCGCTGAAAGCCACGGCCGTGATCCGCATAGAGGCGCTGGATCTCGAGCATGTGATCGAGGGCCATATCAACACGGATCAGGACTGAGGCATGATCACCGAAGACGCCGTGCGCGCGGCCCTGTCGCGGATTGTGGATCCGGCGCGGGGCATTGATATTGTCAGCGCCCAACAGGTCAAGGCGATCACCATCAAGGGCGGTGACATCAGTTTCGTGCTAGAGGTGGATGCCGCGCGCGGCGGCGCGATGGAACCTTTGCGCAAAGCGGCAGAGGCGGCTGTGGCGGCGATGGAGGGTGTGCAAACCGTCAAGGCGGTGCTGACGGCTCATGGCGCGGCAGGGACTGCGCCCAAGCCGACGCCAAACCTGAGTGTGCCCAACCTCAAACCGCACGGGGCCGCGCCGCAGGTGCCACCCAAACCATTGGCGCAAGGCCCGGCCAAGCTGCCCGGTGTGGATCGCGTCATTGCGATTGCCAGCGGCAAGGGTGGCGTGGGCAAATCGACCCTGACCGCCAATCTCGCCGTTGCGCTGGCGGCACGGGGCAAAAAGGTCGGTCTGCTGGATGCGGATGTGTACGGCCCCAGCCAGCCGCGGATGCTGGGCGTTTCCGGGCGTCCCTCTAGCCCCGATGGCAATATCATTTTGCCCCTGCGCAACCATGGCGTCACCGTCATGTCGCTGGGCCTGATGGTCGAGGAAGACGAGGCGCTGGTCTGGCGTGGTCCGATGCTGATGGGCGCGTTACAGCAGATGCTGGGCCAGGTGCAGTGGGGCAAGCTGGATATCCTTCT
>CALGTJ010000126.1 GCA_937901435.1 uncultured Rhodobacter sp.
AGGTCTATGGCATGCACAACGCACCCGGCCTGCCCGTCGGTCAATTCGCGATCTGCCCCGGCGCACTGCTGGCCTCTGCCGATGAGTTAGAGATCAAGGTCACTGGCAAGGGCGGGCACGCCGCCAATCCCCATGAAGCCGTCGATACAACGCTGGTCGCCGCGCAAATCCTGATCGCCCTGCAAACCATCGTGTCGCGCAATGTGAACCCGCTCAAACGCGTTGTGGTCACGGTCGGCACCTTTCACACCGACAGCAACGCCAGCAACATCATCGCCCATGAGGTCGTGATGAAAGGCACCGTGCGCACGCTGGACGGCGAATACCGCGCCATCGCAGAGACCCGCATCCGCGAGATCGCCCAAGGCACCGCCGCCGCCTTGGGCGCCGTGGCAGAGGTCACATGGGACACCGGCTATCCCGTCACCATGAACACGCCCGAACACACGGTCTACGCCGCCGAGGTCGCGCGCGCCGTGGGAACCCGCGTGGATGACACTGTCGATCCAATCATGCCTGCCGAGGATTTCAGTTTCATGCTGCAGGAACGCCCCGGTGCCTATATCTTTTGCGGCAATGGCGACACGGCCCAATGCCACCACCCGGGCTATAATTTTGATGACGAGGCGATCCCCTATGGCTCAAGCTGGTATTCCGGCATGATCGAGGCGCGGATGCCGCTGAGCTAGACAGCCCGTCACGTTTTCGCGCGCATGGATCATATGATTGAATGAGAGTCAGGGACCTGCAATAGTCCCAGAGGGATAGGTTGGACGACTCAAAAAGGTCGAACCAATCTGGGGCCTTAGGAGCACACGAATGCGCGCACGATCCAGACGATCCATGCTTGGACACTTCTTGCCGGTTTTCCTTGCGGTGTTGAGTGTGATCGCTCTGTCCAACCCGTTGCAGGCGCAAAGCGGCATGTTCGCCCCCGGCTGGACCATGCAACCCGGCCCATCGGTTCTGAATTTCCAATCGGTCAAGAACAAGGTGATCGTCGAAACCGGCAGCTTTGCCTCGTTGCAGGGAAAGATCAGCCCGACGGGCGCGGTCGAAATCCAGATCCCGCTGGAATCCGTGGACACCAATATCGACCTGCGCAATGTGCGCATGCGCTTTATGTTCTTTGAAAGCTTCAAGTTTCCAACCGCCACCGTCACCGCCCAGTTGAACGAGGCGATGCTGGCCGATCTGCCAAAGGTGCGGCGCAAACTAATTGATATCCCTTTCGTGCTGGATCTGCATGGTGTGCAGAAACGCCTGCAAACTCAGGCGATTGTGACCTTGCTTAGCAATGATTTCGTGGCGATTTCCACCTCTGTCCCGATTTCCATTGCCGCTGATGATTTCGATCTGCTGGACGGCATCGACAAACTGCAGGACGCCGCCGGGGTCGATATCCTGCCGTCGGCCTTTGTGTCCTTTGACTTTGTGTTTTCGCGCGACGGCACGGCGGGCCTACCCGATGTGGCCGCGATCCGCAGGAATGTGCCGCTGCTGAACAACGCGGTTGAAACGGCCGGAAACTTTGACGCCGAAGCCTGCAAAGGACGGTTCGAGACCCTGTCGCGCACCGGAAACATCTATTTCGGGGCCGGTCGCGCGGATCTCGAGACGCAAAGCACACCGTTGTTGCAGCAGGTTGTCGACATCGTGTCGCGCTGTCCGGGGATGATCATCGAGGTCGCCGGGCACACCGATTCCGACGGCAGCGCCAGCGCCAACCTGCGCCTGTCAGAGGCCCGCGCCGGATCTGTGTCCCGCTATCTGACAGCCGCCGGGATCTAACCCGCCCGCATCAAAAGCGTCGGCTATGGCGAGGCGAGGCCGGTTGCCCCCAATGACACGCAACGCAACAAAAGCCGCAACAGGCGCATCGAATTTGCCGTTGTGGACAGGTAACGCCATGCGCGCGGCGCGATCAGCCACTTGGGTGGTTCTCCTTGGTGCTTTGTCTCTGGCACTGCTGGCAGGCGCGCCCGCGATGGCCCAAGACCGCTTTGCCCTTGTGATCGGCAACAGCCGCTATGCCACGATTGACACGCTGCAAAGCCCGGCACGCGATGCCACCCGTCTTAGCCAAAGCCTTGAGGCGAACGGGTTTCGCGTCAAATTGCTGATCGACGCCCCGCTGGATGAAACCGTGCAATCCATCGCCCGTTTTGGTCAGCTTTTGCGCCGCAGTGATGACGGCGCGACGGCCCTGTTCTATTTTGCCGGGCATGGTGTGCAATCCTTGGGGGCCAATTACCTGCTGCCCGCGGATATTGACCTTGGTGATGCGGCGGATCTGGAATTCTTGGCGATCGGGCTGGACCGTTTGCTGCGCCAGATGGCCTCTGTACGCGACCGCACCAAGATTGTGATCCTCGACGCCAGCCACGCCACGCCCTATCCTGCCCTGCCGGATATGTCCGATATCGGGCTGGCCGAATTGCCCAGACCCAAAGGCATGTTTCTGGTCACCTCGACCCAGCCCGGAACCCTGAACTTTGACGCCGCCTCGGGCACCAGCCTGTTTTCCACCCGCCTGATTGAAACCCTGTCCACGCCTGCAAAGCCGCTGGACAGCCTGTTTCAGGATATCAGCCAAGCGGTACAGGCCCATTCTGATGGGCAACAAGACCCGTGGATCTTTAACGGTCTGGCGGATGATTTTTATCTCGGACCGCTGCCGGACCCTGCAAACAACGCCACCGATGCGGACAAAAGCTGGGCAGAGGCGCAGGCCAGCCGGGATGCGGTGAAAATCGTGCTGTTCCTGCAGACCCACCCCGACAGCGTCCACATCCCCACCGCCCGCGCGCTGCTGTCAGAGGTGCTATTGGCGGCGGTGCCCGCGACGGAACCATCGGCTGTCTCTGCCGGGTCAAATTCTGTTACCGGCCAATCCGGTGGGCGGTCTGCCGGCAATAGCCCGCTGCCTGCCCCTCTGGCCGACCCTCTGGCCGATCCTCTGGCAGAGCTGAACCTGTTCGAACAAGCGATCATGACCAACGCCCCAGAGGATTACCGTCGCTATCTGGACACTTTCCCAAGCGGCACCTATGCGGATCTGGCGCGCCTGACGTTGAACAATCTGACCGCGCTTACGCCCGCCCCAGAGCCGGAACCAGAACCCGATCTGGCAACGCTGGACATCCCCGCCTTTACCAAGCTGACAGCCATGTACCCACCCATAGAGGGGCTGCCCGCAGAGATCTGGCAGAATGTTCCCTGCAGCACCTGTCACAACTGGACGCCAGAGGCGCTCTGCACCCAGGGCCAGCGGTATCAGGCAACGACCATCGCCCAAGGGTCAAAAGATCACCCGTTTGGCGGGATTTTCCAAGGCAAATTGAAAGACTGGACGGTGGATTCAGGAGCGAAGCGCAACGGTTGTATTGAAGCGGATCGTGAGCGG
>CALGTJ010000127.1 GCA_937901435.1 uncultured Rhodobacter sp.
TGATCACAAGGGCGGCGAGCGTGTGGTCGAGGCGGCAGAGGTGATCCTGTCGGGTGGGGCCATTAACTCTCCGCAGGTGCTGATGTTGTCGGGGATTGGCCCGGCGGATCATCTGGCGGCGCATGGGATCGAGGTAAAGGTGAATTTGCCCGGTGTCGGGCAGAACCTGCAAGAGCACGCGACGATCATTCTGCAATTCGAAAGCCTCAAGCGATTTCCCATCCACAAGATCGACGCGCATTGGCGCAAGGCGGCGGTGGGCGCGCAATGGGTGTTCACGCGCAAGGGCATGGCGGCGTCAAATATCTGGGAGGCCGGGGGGCTGATCCGGGGCAACGCCGATGTGGCCTATCCGAACCTGCAATACCATTTTGGCCCGGTGGGATTCGCCTATGAGGGCAACAGGATTTCGGTGACGCAGGGGTTTTCGGTGCATGTGGACCTGTTGCGCCCGCGCGCGCGGGGCGAGATAAGGCTGGCCTCGGGTAATCCGCTGGACAAGCCGTTGATGCAGTTCAACTTTCTCAGTGATCCCGCCGATTTGCAACAATTGATCGAGGGCGTGCATATGACCCGTTCTCTGGTCTCGCAGGGGGCGTTTGACGGCTTGCGCGGGGCCGAATGGATGCCGGGGCCGCAGGTGCGCAGTGAGGCCGAAATCGCGGACTGGATCCGCGCCAACCTCGAGACCGATTTTCATCCCAGCGGATCGTGCCAGATGGGACATGGGGCCGAGGCCGTGGTGGATGACCAGATGCGGGTGCATGGGGTCGAGGGGCTGCGGGTCGTGGATGCTTCTGTCATGCCGCGCGTGGTCAGTGGCAACCTGAACGCCCCGACCCAGATGATCGCGGCGCGGGCCGCGGATTACATTGCAGGGGTGCCGCAATTGCCAACAGAACGCCCGGCCTTTGCGTTCGAGGGCTCGTCCCACAGAGTGTCAGGGCAGGCTTGAAACACCAAACACCCCGTTTCGCATATGATCCAAGAACGGCCTATCTTGGACCTGTCAAACAGGTTCTTCCGAAACGCTTTAGTGCAGGATGATATCTGATGCGGTCCAACCATCCGGGGTCCGTGAAAACATGGCCGCCGTCGGCTGGCGGGCGAGTGTGAAGGGCGTACAGTAGACGGCGCTGAACAGCCCGTCGGTGCCTTGGCCATGTGCATCGCAATACAGGTTATAGTGAAAATTGCAGGAATATCCGCCGTTTACCTGTTGGCAGACCGGATTGAATACCTGATCTACGGACAGGCGCAAACTATACCCAAGACGGGTGGCGGCCTTGTCCGACCAGACACAGGCGTTGCCATCCGCGCGCATGGATATGGCGCCCAAAACGGAACCTGTCTCAAGAAAGGCCCTTAACGGATCGCATTTCTCGGCAATCAAGGCGCGGCGAAACGCCTTGGCCATTTCAAACCGGGTGGGGTCGCGAACACTGTCGGGTGCCTCGCCAAGGTGGCGCACGGTTGCCGATTGCCCGACCCGGGCAACCACGTAGACCGCGCGCTGAACGTCAAAGCCAAGCACTGTCAAAAGCTGGCCTTTTTCTATGCCATCCGCCGTATTCTGTAGAAACAGCTTTGCGACCAGCAAGGTCAGTCGGTCGCGATCAGCGCCGGAAATCCTGTCGGGGTAATAGGTCAACCGCCGGGTGGATCGGTCAAGACCCTGCATTTGGCGGATGATGACTTGGGCAAAGATCGACAAGGCGGGTGCAAAGCCAAGGTCAGCGGATTTTGTCAAATAGTCGATGTTTGCATCGCGCAGGGGCTCGAACATCTCGATCGGGCCAAAGAGCGTCGTATCCACGGTCAGGGGCTTGAACCCGGTGGCGGCCAAATCCTCGGCAGAGCCATACCCCAACTCTTTTGCAAAAGCATCGGGTGACAGGCCAGTGGGCAGGCCGACCTCTTCGAAATAGGTGTCCACGGCCTTTTGCGTCAGTTTGAATGCCAAGGCGAAATAGTCTTCGCCCGTATCGCGCGCCACCAGATCCTGTTCGACCTCTGGGCTTAAAACCAGATCACCGTCCCAGAATCGTTCCGACGGCAGGCCGGTCGGCACAATCTGGCTCTGATCCAGCAGCATTTTGAAATCTGTGACCGCAAGATCGGAACCGGGCCGATTGACGAGATAGTCCATTTTTGCAGACGCGATGGGTGTGCCACTGTAGCGGATAGTGACCTTGCTGGGCCCCCATTTTTTACATTCGCCCCGCACAGGTCCATCAGACGCTTCATGGGCGTGAAAAGCACCTCATCCCAATTTGGCCGTGTCGCCAGTGTCTTGGCGATATAGGGCGACGCGACATCGACGTTGAAATGATCCCCGCGACAAGAGCGCCCGTCGATCCAGACGGTCACGCCATACCCAAAGTGCAGGTCATACCGGGTGTTCTGCCGGGTGTCCTGTGCGGTCGCGGGCATGGCGCAAATTACGCAAAACAGGGCTGACAGCAGAAAACTTTTTGAAACCATGTTTATAACCACCCTTAACACCGTTTTTATCCCTGTGCCCGAAGCAATAGACGAAAACCGACGTGGTTAAAACCGCAGAGCCACGTGGGGGATCTTGAAAAACCGCTTGGCAAAGGGCGGTTTATTCCCTACGGACGGACGTATGATCAAGACCGCACCCAACACCATTTGCTGTATTTCCTGCTGATTAACTTCACGCGGGCCGGTCTTTTCGTTTTTCTTCACAGCCGAAATTGCTTAAGCCCGCGTGGCACAGGCGCAGCGCTTGCCCCTTTGGGCCCATGAGGACGAAACATGACCGAGATCAGGCTTTATAGCACCGCCACCCGTTCCAAAGAGCGTTTCACGCCCTTGGACCCTGACAATGTACGCCTCTACGTCTGTGGCCCGACCGTCTATGACCGCGCCCATATCGGCAATGCGCGCCCGGTGCTGGTGTTTGACATGCTCTATCGCCTGCTGCGTCAGGTCTATGGGCCGGATCACGTGAATTACGTGCGCAATTTCACCGACGTGGATGACAAGATCAACGCCCGCGCCGCAGAGTCGGGCCGCTCGATCGGGGACATCACGGACGAGACGATCCAGTGGTATCTGGACGATATGGGCGCGCTGGGCGCGCTCGAATCTGACGCCATGCCGCGCGCCACGGATTTCATTCCGCAGATGGTGGCGATGATCCAAGACCTGATCGCCAAGGGGCACGCCTATGCCGCCGAGGGGCATGTGCTGTTCCGTGTGCGCAGCTATGACGGCTATGGCAAGCTGTCGGGCCGCTCTGTCGATGACATGATCGCAGGCGCGCGGGTCGAGGTCGCGCCCTATAAAGAAGATCCGCTGGATTTCGTGCTGTGGAAGCCGTCGACCCCTGATCTGCCGGGCTGGGACTCGCCTTGGGGCTATGGGCGTCCGGGTTGGCATATCGAATGCTCTGCCATGGCGTTCGAGTTGCTGGGTGAGACGTTTGACATCCACGGCGGCGGCAACGATCTGACCTTTCCGCACCATGAAAACGAAATCGCGCAATCCGCCTGTGCCCATCCCCATGGTGAATTTGCCAAGGTCTGGATGCACAACGAGATGCTACAGGTCGAGGGCAAGAAAATGTCCAAATCGCTGGGGAATTTCATTACAGTCAACGACTTGCTGACCCAAGGGGTGCCGGGCGAGGTGATCCGTTTTGTGTTCCTTTCGACCCATTATCGCAAGCCGATGGACTGGACCAAAGACAAAGCCAAAAGTGCGCGTCGCACCCTGCGCAAATGGTACGGCGAGGTTGCCAATGCGGACCGCGGCGGCAAGGTCGACCCCGGCGTTGTGACCAGCCTTGCCAATGACCTCAACACCCATGACGCGCTGCTGAAACTGCACGAGTTGTCCACGAGGGGCGACACGGCCACCCTACGCGCCTCGATGCGGTTCATGGGGTTGATGGGGCGCGCTGTTCCGGGGTGGGTTGCAGACTCGCCCGTGGACGAGGACACAACTGCGCTGATCAAAAGCCTGCTGCTGGCCCGGTCCGAGGCGCGCGCCAACCGGGATTTCGCCCGCGCCGATGCGCTGCGCGACGGGTTTGTTGCGGCGGGGGTTATCGTCATGGACAACGCCGAGGGCAGCACATGGGATCTGGCGCCCGATTTTGATGTGACCAAACTGGAGGCGTTGAAATGAGGCTGAACGACAGCGAAGGGCATCGGGATGGCTAAGGAACGGCTTTCTCTTTTTGACACCACCCTGCGCGACGGGCAGCAGACCCATGGCGTGCAGTTTTCCACGCCTGACAAGCACCTGATTGCCCGGACGCTGGACGACCTTGGTCTTGATTATATCGAGGGCGGGTGGCCGGGGGCGAACCCGACCGACAACGCCTTTTTCGCCGAGGCCCCCAAGACCCGCGCGACCTTTACCGCCTTTGGGATGACCAAGCGGGCGGGACGCAGTGCGGCGAATGACGATGTGCTGGCGGCGGTGCTGAACGCCAATACGCCTGCGGTCTGTCTAGTTGGCAAGACCCATGATTTCCACGTGGAAACGGCGCTGGGCATCACTTTGCCCGAGAACCTTGAAAATATCGCCGCCTCTGTCGCGCATCTGGTCGCGCAGGGCCGCGAGGCGCTGTTTGATGCTGAACATTTCTTTGACGGGTACAAGGCGAATCCGGCCTATGCGCTGGACTGCCTGATGGCCGCCTACAAAGCCGGCGCGCGCTGGGTTGTGCTGTGCGATACCAACGGCGGCACCCTGCCTGCCGAGGTGGGCGAGATCACACGCGCGGTCATCAAACATGGCATCCCCAGCGATCATCTGGCGATCCACACCCATGACGATACGGGTAATGCGGTGGCCAATACGCTGGCGGCCGTCGACGCGGGCGCGCGCCAAATTCAAGGCACGCTCAATGGGTTGGGCGAGCGCTGCGGCAATGCCAATCTGGTCACACTGATCCCGACGCTGCTGCTGAAAGAACCCTATGCCAGCCGTTTCGAAACCGGCGTCAGCCTGGAAAACCTCGCCACGCTGACCCGCGCCTCCCGTCTGCTGGACGATATCCTGAACCGCGTGCCCAATAAATCTGCGCCTTACGTGGGGGCCAGCGCCTTTGCGCATAAGGCGGGGCTGCACGCCAGTGCCATTCTCAAAGACCCGTCAACCTACGAACATATCGATCCTGCGATTGTGGGCAATGCCCGCATCATCCCTATGTCCAACCAAGCGGGCCAGTCCAACCTGCGCGAACGGTTGGCCGATATGGGGCTGGCGGTCGATAAGGGCGATCCCAGGCTGGCCGAGATCCTCGACGAGGTGAAAGCGCGCGAAGAGCAGGGCTATAGCTATGACGTCGCGCAAGCCTCGTTTGAGTTGTTGGCGCGTAAGGTCGTGGGCCAAATGCCGAATTTCTTTGAGGTCAAGCGGTACAAGGTCACCGTCGAGCGGCGAAAGAACAAATACGACAAGATGATCAGCCTGTCCGAAGCCGTCGTTGTGGTCAAAGTCGGTGGCGAGAAAAAGCTGTCGGTCAGCGAAAGCCTTGATGGGACCGGATCGGATCGCGGCCCGGTCAATGCGCTTAGCAAAGCGCTGGCCAAGGATCTTGGCCCCTATCAGGCGATGGCCGATGACGTGCGGCTGGTGGATTTCAAGGTGCGCATCACTCAGGGCGGGACAGAGGCCGTCACCCGCGTCATCATCGACAGCGAGGACAGCGCTGGGCGTCGGTGGTCGACAGTTGGCGTCAGTCCGAATATCGTTGACGCCAGTTTCGAGGCGCTTTTGGATGCGATCAACTGGAAATTGATACGGGATCAGGCACAAACCGCATGAGTGACGCATTCTATACCCTCTACCAAGGGCTGGACCGCGAAGGCCCCGGAGAGCCTGCCGATGTGGCCTGGGCGGCCAATGTGCTGGACCTCAAGCGAGATGCGCGCATTTGCGATGCGGGCTGTGGCTCTGGCGCGGATGTTGCGGCCTTGCTGGCAGCCGCCCCAGAGGGGCACGTGACGGCGATCGACAACCACCGCCCCTTTATCGACGAACTGCTGGTGCGCATGTTGGGCGAGCCGCGCGTGATGGCCTACAAGGGCAATATGGCCAAGCTCAAGGGGCCCTATGACCTCATCTGGTCGGCGGGGGCGATGTATTTCCTTGGGGTCAAAAAAGGCCTGACCGTTTGGCGGCCTGCCTTGTCAAAAGAGGGGGCGGTCGCCTTTACAGAGCCTTGTTTTTTCACCGATACCCCGTCAGAGGCCGCGCGGGTGTTCTGGGAAGGCTACGAGACGGTATCTGCCGAAGGGATTGCCGGGCAGGTGCGGGACGCAGATTTTGAGACCCTCGCAACGCGGCGGATTTCGGATGTGGCGTGGGAGGCCTATTATACGCCGCTGGAGGCGCGGATCGCGCTGTTGCGCCCCACGGCGGACGAGGCGTTGACGGCGGTTCTGGACGCGGCTACCGCCGAGATTGCCACGTGGCGTGCGGTGAAATCCGAGACCGGATATCTTTTGTCGGTGGTGCGCCCCATATGAGATCGGGTGTGAGATCCTTTGAGGCGCCGGCATGAGCGTTGCCGCCTGCGCAGCTCTCGTCCAGCGCGCCGATCCGGATCGGTTCCTTGCGACGATGGCGGCCCCGGTGGCCGCGCGCTCTGTCCTGTTTCCGATCTATGCCTTCAACGTCGAGGTCGCGCGCGCGCCATGGGTGACCCAAGAGGCGATGATTGCCGAAATGCGCCTGCAATGGTGGCGCGATGCGCTGGACGAGATTGCGCAGGGCAAACCCGTGCGCGCCCATGAGGTGACTGTGCCGCTGTCTGTGGTTCTGGACAAAGACGGCGCCGATCTGCTGGATCGTCTGGTGCAGGCGCGGCGCTGGGACGTCTACAAGGATCCCTTTGAGGACGCAGGTCATTTCTCTGAATATCTGGACGCCACTGCGGGGCATCTGGCATGGGCCGCAGCGCGGGCCTTGGGATGTGACGCGGGCGAGCAGGCGGTGCGGGACGCCGCGTGGGCCTCTGGTCTGGCGAACTGGTTTCTGGCCATCCCAGAGCTTGAGGCCCGAGGCCGGGTGCCCTTGGTCGATGGGCGCGCCGAGGCGGTGCGGGATCTGGCAACCGAGGGGCTGGCGCGTCTGGCGCGGGCGCGCGCGCCACAGCTGGCCGAACCGGCGCTTTTGGCAACATGGCGGGCAAAGGCGCTGCTGACACAGGCAAAGCGCGATCCCGATCGGGTCGGGGCAGGCGCGCTGGGCCAATCCGAATTTTCGCGAAAATTCACGTTGCTCTGGCGCAGCCTGACCCGCTGATCTCTCTGGCGTCGCACCGCACATACGCCACTGAACAGACCATGACAGACACCTATGCATAGGGTATGGTCCTGACGGAAACTTGAAAAAGGATCGGTCCCATGGCGGTCGCCTCACTCACCTCTCAGATCACTCTGGCTCTCAATGTACGTGACCGCCATGCAAGTGCGAAATGGTTCGAAGAGATGTTCGGTTTTTGCCTGCTCTTTCACGCCGACGATGTAGGCTGGAGCGAAATGACGACCCTGACCGAGGGGGTCACGCTTGGGCTGGCCGGGGGCGACGGGCCTGCCTCTGGCGATGCATTGATCATCTTTGGAACGGCTGATCTGGACCGGGCGCGCACAGAGCTGGAGGCCGCCGGGGTCCATTTCAAGGGCGAAACGATGGAGGTTGACGGCATGGTCAAACTCGCCACCTTTCTGGACCCGGACAAGAACGAGATCATGCTGGCGCAGGATCTGACGGTCTAGTCCGCCGCAGGGGATTGGCCGCCTAGGCGGGAGTGGTCTCTTTGGACCGCATCATCAGCCAGGCCAATGACAGACCGGCCAGCAGCAGGAAGGGGATCATCGCATAGTTGACTGCGGTCCAGCCCTCTTGCGCCGAGCCACCAGAGCAGTTCATCAGCCCGCCCGAGGCCAGCGAGGCGATTGTGACGCAGCCAAAGACGATCATGTCGTTCATCCCCTGCACACGGCCACGCTCTTCGGGGGCATGCGCCCCGGCGAGCATGGCGGTCGCGCCGATAAAGCCAAAGTTCCAGCCGATTCCCAGCAGGAACAATGCGATAAAGAAGGTCGGCAGTTCGACACCAGATAGACCCACAGCCCCGGCACTGCCAAGGATGATCAGGCCGAGGGCGACGATTTTCTCGACGCCAAACCGGGCAATCAGATGGCCGGTGAAAAAGCTGGGGATGAACATGGCAAGCACGTGGACCGACACGATATCGGCCGCATTGTTCTGGGTAAACCCACAGCCCACAACCGCCAGAGGCGTCGAGGTCATCATCAGGTTCATAAGGGCATAAGACACCATGGCGCAGATGATCGACACGGCGATGCGCGGCGTGGCCAGCAGTTCCAGCCGGGTGCGCCCACGGGGGGAATCTGCCGAAGGCACAGGGGGTTTGGGAATGTCCAGCAACAGGAACAGGCTGACCCCGATGACGTTCAGCGCGATCACCGCCAGATAGGTGCCCATGAATGGCACGACCAGCGCGGTCGACGTCAATTTGACCAACTGCGGCCCCAAAACAGCCGCCACAAGCCCGCCCGCCATCACATAGGAAATCGCCTTTGGCCGATACTCGGCAGAAGCTGTGTCAGCGGCGGCAAAGCGGTAAAAGCCCTGCGCCGACATATAGATCCCTGTGAACAGCGAGCCGATCAGGAAAATCGGAAAGCTTTGCAACAGCAGCCCATAAGCGCCGATGGCCCCGCCAATGGCCCCGCCAGCCGCCCCGATGGCAAATCCGACAGGGCGCCCGTACCGCTGCATGATCGCAGACATGGGCGTTGCGGTCAGCATGGATCCCAGCACGATCAGCGAGATCGGCAAGGTGGCAAAACAGACATTTGAGGCCAGCGACTGCCCCGCAAGCCCGCCCAGCGTAAAGATCATCGGCATCTGCGCGCCCATAAAGGCCTGCGCCATGACCAGAACATAAACGTTCCGTCGCGCACGTGCCTCTTCGGCAGCGGTCTGTTCGGGGGGGAGGGCTGTCTGTGTCATAGAATAGGCATACTCCTGCGCCCGAGCCTTGAAAAGACTCAAATCGCCGGATTTATGACATGCGCGAAGGACCCACAGACTCGCGCTGCACGCAGTCCCATGGGGGCCAGATCGGTGCCTTCGGCATCTTTCGCCTGATAAAGCGGCGCGCCCTCGGCGTGAACCGTGGTGCAATAGTGAAACTCGTGGCCTTTTTGCGCCTCTGTAAAGGGCCCCCCCAGAGGCGTTAGGTCGCGGTAGCCAAGGTGCAGTTTGCGGCTGGCAAAGCTTGTGTGCAGATGCAGCAGGCCCGCCATGGCATGTGTGACACCCGCAGCATCGGTCAGCGCCTCACCCAGCACCATATAGCCGCCGCACTCGCCGTAGATATCGGTCGTTTTGGCCGCGTCACGCAAACCTTGCAGAAAGGTCTGGTTGGCACTGAGTTGCGCGGCGTAAAGCTCTGGATAGCCGCCGGGCAGAAAGATCAGATCGGCCTTGGGCACCGGGTCATCCGCGAGGGGCGAAAAAGGCGTGATCTCTGCCCCGGCGCGGTGCCAGTCGTCCAGCATATGTGGGTAGGCAAAGGCAAAAGCGGCGTCCCGCGCGACGGCGATCCGTTGCGCAGGTGGCTGGACAGGCGGCTGGACAGGCGGCGGGGATGTGTGTCCCGCGGAAGGGGGCAAACGCGGGGGCAAAGGCGCGGCGAGAGCGATCAGACGATCCAGGTCGACGGCCTGTTCGACGATTTCGGCGGCAGTGTCGAGGAAAGCGTCAAGATCGGGCCGTTCCTGCGCCTGTATCAGACCAAGATGGCGCGAGGGGTGGCGCAACTTTGTTTGACGCGGCACAGCGCCCAGCACGGGCAGATCGGTCGAGGCCAAAGCCCGGCGCAGCATCGTTTCATGCCGGGGGCTGCCCACATTGTTGAGGATCACGCCAGCGACCCGGACCTCTGGATCATGACGCGCAAACCCGGCGGCAATTGGCGCGACGGATTGTGCCATGCGGCCCGTGTCGATGATCAGAATAACAGGCAGGGCGAGTATCCGTGCAAGATCCGCACTAGAGCCTTTGCCATCGGGCGGCGCGCCGTCGAACAGACCCATGGCCCCCTCTATCAGCAGCAGGTCGTCGGTGCAGGCGAGGCTGCGCAGTCGATCCGGGGGCATGGCCCAGGCGTCAAGGTTCAGGCAGGGCGCGTGACAGGCGGCCTCGTGAAAGCGCGGATCAATGTAATCGGGGCCGGATTTGGCCCCTTTGACCGACGTCCCGCGCCGATACAGCGCGCGCAGCAGGCCAAGGGTGATGGTGGTCTTGCCGCTGCCCGAACTCGGCGCAGAGAGGATCAGGCCGGGCATTGGATCACCCATCCGAATTTTCGTCCAAAATTCAGTTTCTTCAAGGTCAGGCCCCAAAGTCTGGCGCTCTGTATTATAGGCCTACGCACTCTCGGCCGGGCGGCCGCGCCCCAGTGGGTCAAGATCGCGCGGTGGGTTGCCTTTGGCCATGTCCTGCCAATCCAGCGTCTGGCGCATCAGCACAGAGCGACCGATGCAGATGATCGCGGGCGGCTCAAGATCGGCGGCAGCGATATCGGCCTCGATGGTGCCAAGTGTGGTTTCCAGCACATGCTGCTGTGCGGTGGTCGCCGTGGTGACAACGGCACAGGGTTCCTGCGCCGAGCGTCCGGCTGCCCGCAATTCAGAGGCGATATGGGCGATATGCTTCATCCCCATGTAAATCACGATAACCTGGGAACCTTTTGAAATCGCTTGCCAATCCAGCGAAGAGGGGGTGCTGCCAGATTGGTCATGCCCGGTCACGAAAGTCACCGATTGGTTCACGTCGCGATGGGTCACGGGGATGCCCGCATAGGCCAGACCGCCAATGCCTGCGCTGATGCCGGGAATGATGCGGATCGGGACGCCGTGCTGCACCAATGTCTGCGCCTCTTCGCCGCCACGCCCAAAGACAAATGGATCGCCGCCCTTCAGCCGCAGCACGCGCTTGCCCGCTTTTGCCAGCTCCACCAGCCGCAGCGAAATATCGCGCTGCTTGGCGCTGGGTTTGCCGCCGCGTTTGCCCGCGTAGATAGGGTCGGCTTGCGGGGCCCAGTCGAGGATTTCGGTCTGCACCAGCGCGTCATAGACAATCACATCCGCCTGCCGCAGCGCATTCAGCGCGTGCAGGGTCAGCAGGCCCGGATCGCCGGGGCCGGCACCACACAGCCAGACCCAGCCGGGTTCCAGCGTGGGCCATTGCATCTGTGGAAGATCAGGCGAGTCGGTCATCTGTCTCTTATGCCCGGTTGCCGCGCTGCGGAAAAGTGCGGAAACGACGTGGTTTAGGCGATTGGCGGCGCGGTCAAGCGCGCCTATAGTCCGGGCAATGGATGACACGACACGCCGCACACCAACAGCAGAACTGCGCCGGGGCTGGACCACGGGGGCCTGCGCGACGGCTGCCACCAAGGCGGCGCTGATGCGGCTTTGGGGCGGGTTGTTTCCGGGGGACGTGACGATCACCCTGCCGCGCGGCGAGACGCCGGTGTTTGCCGTGGCGCAGTGCGACGCGGGCGAGGGCTGGGCCGAGGTGGGCATCACCAAAGACGCGGGCGATGATCCGGATGTCACCCATGGCGCGCTGATCGTGGTGCGGGTGCGTGCGTCAGAGGGTGGCGTGGTGTTCCGCGCGGGCGAGGGCGTGGGCACAGTGACCATGCCGGGCCTGCCGATCCCTGCAGGCCAGCCTGCGATCAACCCGGTGCCGCGTCAGATGATGGGGCAGGTGGTTGCAGAAATGGCGCAGCTTTACGGACAGCGCCCGGATATAGAAATAGAGGTCTCTGTGCCCGGCGGACGCGCGCTTGCTCTCAAGACGTGGAACCCCCGGTTGGGCATTGAGGGGGGCTTGTCGATCCTTGGCACCACTGGAATTGTACGACCGTTCAGTTGTGCGGCGTGGATCGCCTCGATCCATCGCGGCATCGATGTGGCGCGCGCCAATGGGATGTCCCATGTGGCGGGCTGCACCGGGGCGACCAGTGAGGCGAGCGTGCAGCGCCTGTACGCATTGCCGGACCCCGCGATGCTGGACATGGGCGATTTCGCGGGCGGCTTGCTGAAATACCTGCGCAAGCACCCGGTGCCGCGTTTGACCATCGGAGGGGGCATTGGCAAGCTGGTAAAGCTGTCGCAGGGCGCGCTGGATCTGCATTCCGGACGCAGTCAGGTGGATTTTGCGCGGCTTGCTGAACGGATGAAGGTGCCGGAACTGGCGGGGATGAACACCGCGCTACAATGCCTCGAACATATCGGCGCGCCTCTGGCGCAGGCCGTGGCACAAGGGGCAAAAGAGGTGGTAGAGCAACAGCTTAGAGACACAAAGGTTGCCGTGGATGTGGTGGTGATCGACCGCGCCGGGACTATTGTGGCGCGCTGTCCATGACGCTGCTGTTGCTGGCGGGCACGGGCGAGGCGCGCCTGATCGCGTCTGATCTGGCCGCGCGCGGGGTGCGGGCTGTGGCCTCTCTGGCGGGCGCGACCCGGCAGCCTGCGACACTGGCCCTGCCGACGCGCAGCGGGGGATTTGGCGGGCGTCAGGGGTTTGTCGACTATCTGCAGGCCGATCACATCACGGCTGTTCTGGACGCCACCCACCCGTTTGCCGTGCGCATTTCCCATCGCACGGCAGAGGTTTGCGCCGAATTGGGCCTGCCATACAGGCAATTCCTGCGCCCGGAATGGCAGCCGCAAGAGGGTGACCGCTGGACCTTTCTGGACCGCGAGGCGCAGGCGGCTGATCATATCGCACAGCGCGCGACGGTGTTTCTGGCGACGGGGCTGCAGAACCTGACGGACTTCGCCAATCTGACAGGCCGCCGCGTGATCTGTCGCAGGATTGATCAACCACGCAATCCGTTTCCTTTCGCGAATGGCGACTACCTTGTGGGCAAGCCGCCTTTTAGCGTCGCAGATGAAATTGCTCTGTTTCGACAGCTTGGGGTGGATTGGCTGGTGGTCAAGAACTCTGGCGGGGCGGCGAGCCGATCGAAACTGGACGCGGCGCGCGCCTTGGGACTCCGCGTGGCGCTGATCCGCAGACCCGCCCAGCCAGAGGGGCAAAAGGTGACCACCGTGGCCGAGGCGCTGGACTGGGTGGCACAGCTATGACCGTCGGGCGGATCATCATCGGGGACGCCTGCGTGGCCGAGGGCGCGGCGTGGCTGGCGCAGCATGACCCGCGGTTCGCGCAGGCGTTGCAGCGGACCGGACCGCTGCCCCTGCGTCTGCGCGATGACGGGTTTCGCGAACTCTTGAGCGCGATCATCAGCCAGCAGGTCAGCGTCGCCTCTGCGGCGGCAATCTGGCAGCGGATGGTCGATGCGGACCTGACCGACGCCGCCAGCATCCGCGCCGCGTCAGAGGACGACCTGAAAGCGGCGGGGCTGAGCCGTCCGAAAATGCGCTATGCCCGCGCGCTGGCAGAGGCAGAGATCGAATATGACGCCCTGCGCGCCATGCCCGATGCGCAGGTCATTGCAGTGCTGCTCAAAGTGCCTGGAATCGGGCCTTGGACGGCTGAAATCTATGCGATGTTTTCGCTTGGGCGGGCGGATGTGTTTCCGCCGGGTGATCTGGCCTTGCAGGAATCCGCGCGCGTCTTGTTCAATCTGGAGGCACGCCCCAGCGAAAAGGCGTTTCGGGTGATGTCGCAGGCGTGGTCGCCTTGGCGGGCGGTTGCGGCACGGCTGCTCTGGGCGTATTACCGGGTGGCAAAAGACAGGGAAGGCATAAGATGACACGCAGTCTGGACAGCAAGCGACGCGAGGCCCTCAGCGGCAGCACCCATTCGGTTCTGGTGTTTCTGCACGGGTATGGCGCGGATGGGGCCGATTTGCTGGGGCTG
>CALGTJ010000128.1 GCA_937901435.1 uncultured Rhodobacter sp.
GTGATCACCCTGTCCGATAAATCTACCGCCTTCACCCAAACCTGCGCATGGGCCTATCTGTTTGCCCGCATCGCCTATGTGCCCGCCTATGCCTTTGGCCTCAGCCCGTGGCGCTCGGTGATCGGGGCGATTGGTTTTATCGCAACACTTGCCATGTTAGGAAGTACCCTAATATGAAATGCAGTTTTCCTTAAGGAGTCCCCATGTCCGCTTATGATGTCATCGTTATTGGCTCTGGCCCCGGCGGCTATGTCTGTGCCATCCGCTGTGCCCAGCTTGGCCTGAAAACCGCCTGTGTCGAAGGCCGCGAGACGCTGGGCGGCACTTGCCTGAACGTCGGCTGCATCCCGTCCAAAGCGCTGCTGCATGCCAGCCATATGCTGCATGAGGCAGAACATAATTTCACCGCCATGGGTCTGATGGGCAAAAGCCCGTCGGTCGACTGGAACAAGATGCTGGACTACAAGAACGGTGTCATCGAGCAGAACACCAAGGGCATCGAATTTCTGTTCAAAAAGAACAAGATCGACTGGCTCAAAGGCTGGGGATCGGTGCCTGAGGCAGGCAAGGTCAAGGTTGGTGACGAGGTGCACGAGGCCAAGGCGATCGTGATTGCCACTGGCTCTGACAGTTCTTCTATCCCCGGCGTCGAGATTGACGAGAAAGTAGTGGTCAGTTCTACCGGCGCGCTGGAACTTGGCAAGATTCCCAAGAAACTCGTGGTGATCGGGGCCGGGGTGATCGGGCTTGAAATGGGCTCTGTCTATTCCCGCCTCGGGTCCGAAGTGACTGTCGTGGAATTCCTCGACCACATCACCCCCGGTCTGGACAAGGACACCGCCAAGGTGTTTCAGCGGACGCTGAAAAAACAGGGGCTAAATTTTATTCTTGGGGCTGCTGTGCAAAAGGTTGAGGTCAACAAAGCCAAGGCCAAGGTCACATACAAGCTGCGCAAGGATGACAGCGAGGCGACGCTGGACGCGGATACAGTTCTGGTGGCCACCGGGCGCAAACCCTATACCGACGGACTGGGTCTGGAAGGTCTGGGCGTCGAAATGGCAGAGCGCGGACAGATCAAGACTGATGCCCATTATGCGACCAATATCAAGGGTGTATACGCCATAGGGGACTGTATCACCGGACCAATGCTGGCCCATAAGGCAGAGGACGAGGGCATGGCTGTGGCAGAGATCCTCGCCGGGCAAGCAGGCCATGTGAACTATGGTGTGATCCCCGGTGTGATCTATACACATCCAGAGGTTGCCAGCGTTGGCGAGACCGAAGAAACCCTGAAAGATCAGGGTCGCAAGTATAAGGCGGGCAAGTTCAGCTTTATGGGCAATGGCCGTGCCAAGGCGAATTTCGCGGGTGACGGTTTTGTCAAAATCCTCGCAGATGCAGAGACCGACCGTATTCTGGGCGCGCATATCATCGGGCCAATGGCGGGCGATCTGATTCACGAGATCTGCGTCGCCATGGAGTTCGGTGCCGCTGCCGAGGATCTCGCCCGCACCTGCCACGCCCATCCGACCTATTCCGAGGCGGTCCGCGAGGCGGCGCTTGCCTGCGGTGACGGGCCGATCCACAGCTAAGGGATGGTTCGGGTCATCAAAGCCTGGACTGCGTCCTACTCTCCCGCTTTGCGCGTCACCCGCGCAGAGCGGATCACCCCCGGCAAGCTGGACGACGAGTTCCCCGGTTGGCAATGGGTGGTAAACGATAAAGCGCTAGGGGGTTGGGTCCCGGCAGAGATGGTCGGGCAAGACGACAGAATGCGCGGCGACTTTGACACCACAGAATTGACGGTCGCTATCGGGGACGATGTGGTGCCTTTGAAAGGCAAGCTGGGCTGGTCACTTTGTCAAAACGCGACAGGCAAGACAGGATGGGTGCCCAAAGATTGCCTTGCGACACCGTCCTAGCTGACCAACATCCGCAACCCCTGCGTCACATCCGTGCGAATCGCCAGCCGCAAGCCCGGTTCATCGCCCGCGCGCAGGGCCGCAACGATCAGTTTGTGATTATGGGGCAGTTCTGTGCGCTTCAGCTTGCCGTATAACTTGCGCATCGTGGGGCCAAGTTGCAGCCAGACGGTCTCTGCCATCGCCAGCATCGCCGGGGCCTGTGCGCGCAAGTAAAGCGTGCGGTGGAATTCCAGATTGGTCCGGATATATCCAACCGCATCCTGTTTTGCGATCACCTCGGCAATGGCGGCATTGATCGTCTGTAACCGCTCGATCAGCGCCATATGCGCACGCGGCAGGGCGCGGCTGGCCAATTCAGGTTCCAACAACGCGCGAATCGCGGCGAGTTCTTCGATGCGGTCACTGCTCAACTCTGGGGTGGAAATCCGCCCGGACGACGACAATGTCAGCGCCCCTTCAGCAACCAAACGACGCACCGCCTCGCGTGCGGGCGTCATCGAGACTTCGAACTGGGCGCCAATCCCACGCAGCGTCATCGCCGCGCCGGGCGCCAATTCACCATGCATGATTTGACCGCGCAGCGTGCGATACACCCGATCATGAGCAGAGGCCGTGGTATCACTGGGTCGCGATTGCAATAACATACGCTCAATTAGGGCGTGCGGTGCCCCCGCGTCAATCGTCGAAGCGATAGCGATGCAACAACTGCCCGTTCTCGCGCAACCATTGCCGGGGAGGGCCGTAGTTTGGGTAGATCCGCTCGACCTCACCCCAAAACGCGGATGAGTGGTTCATTTCAGACAGATGCGCGACCTCATGCGCCGCCACGTAATCCAACACCTCGACCGGAGCCATGATCAGCCGCCAGGAAAACATCAGATTGCCCGCAGACGAACAAGACCCCCAGCGCGAGCGCGTATCCCGCAGGGTAACCCGCCCATAAGAGCGCCCCAGGGCAGCTGCATAACGCATACAGGCTGCCGAAAGATCGTCGCGCGCCGCGAGCTTGAGAAAGGCCTTTACCCGGCTGGCGGCCATATCCGGCGCAGCAGGTACCCATAATGCGCCCTCTTTGAACTGCGCCCGCTTCACAGCGCCCGCAACAATCGGAACCTCCTGCCCGCGCAGCAGCACAGTTGCCCCGATCCCAGGCGCAATATGATCGACCTGCTTGGCCAGATGCCGCCGGATCCAGTCGGCTTTTTCCTCGGCAAAGGCCAGCGCCTCGGCGGTTTTCATGCGTTGCGGCATCGACAGGGTCACCTTGCCGTCCAGCCCGGAAACCCGCAATGACACACGCCGCGCCCGCGCTGACCGGCGCAGCGTTATTTCAACAGGGGGATTGCCAGACAGCATCGCTCGCCCCATATAGGCCTCCATCGTCTGTGGTTGTCCCATCGTATCGCGACCAGGATACCAGAGACCAGCCCAAAGCGACGCAGGTGAATTGCAACAAAGCCTTTGACAGCAAGGGATGGTTATGGCACGTGGCGCTTTCGAACGCAGACCGTACAAGACGACCTACAAAAAAGGAGCTGTCATGCCCAAAGAAGAATGGGGAACCAAACGCCTTTGCCCAACCACGGGCAAGCGGTTCTATGATCTGAACAAGACGCCCATCGTCAGCCCCTATACGGGCGAAACGGTGAACCTTGACGCGAACAACAAATCGCGTGTCGCTATCGCGGAGAAACCTGAAAAGGTGGATGACGAAGAACTGGAACTGGTGGATGACGCCGATGAGGTTCTTGTTGACGATGAAGACGACGCAGATGTGGACATCGACGACGACCTGCTGGAAGACGATGACGACGATGTTTCACTCGACGAAATCGCCGATGTCGCCAAGGAAAACGACGACCCGTAAAATGTGACGATTCCCCCTTGATCTGGGGGAAGCGTTTCCATAAGACCAGCGGGCGATTGGATTGATCGCCCACATGGTTTCGGGGCCTTAGCTCAGCTGGGAGAGCGCTTGCATGGCATGCAAGAGGTCAGGGGTTCGATCCCCCTAGGCTCCACCAATCCCTCAACGTCCGAGATTAAGACTTGGGTTGCCAAGGGTACCGCATAGTGGACGCCTGCCTGCCTTTACCTACCCCGTTTTGGTATTTGGCACGGCCGTTGGCCCTTTTATTTGGGGAAGGTGGCGAAGCGTCGAACAATAGGGAATTGCCAACGCTCCCAGTGCGCAGATCTGGCTGGTGTTTTGCTAACGTCGGAATGTGATTTCTCAAACCTGATCTGCCAACGCCTGCTCGAGCAATGCGACTACGTCTACGTAGGCCCCAAGCCGCGCCGCCAGCAAGAACATGCCTCCGAATTTACGTTGCAGCAATAGAACGTCTATCGGCAAAGGTGGCGGAACAAAGCCGCTTTCGGCAAGCGCGATACCCTCTGCCTGCATCTGTTGCGACAAGTCTTTCTTGGTGAAATCGACTGTCTTCGAATCCTTCAGGGCGCTGAAGACCAAGCGGATCATGCGGATCACCTGAACACGATGGCTCTCTTGGGTCTGCGGCCCGATAAAGCCGATCTGTAGCGCGGCCTCTGTCAGCGCCGCGGCATCATCCGCAAGCCCGGCGCGCATCAATTGGCGATAGTGGCCTGCCGTGACCGGATCAATCCGACGCGTGGCCCCAAAATCCAACAAGACGATGCGGCCCCTGTCTGGTTCATAGAGGTAATTGGCGAAATTAGGGTCAGTTTGCATCAATCCAAAAGTGAACAACTCTTTTAGCGTCAATTCGATCAGATGCCGCGCGATCCGATTTCGCGTGCTTTGCCCCTCGCCCGCGGCGGTTTCAATTGCGAGACCCGACACATGCTGCATCGCCAGAATATTCGGCGTGCTCCAATCCGCGTACATCTGCGGCACAACAAATGCGGGGGTATCTGCCAACAAACGGCCAAATTCGACAAGCTGTGCGCCTTCGCGCGCATAGTCGGTCTCTTCGTGCAGTTGCTTGCGCGCCTCTTCAAGATAGGGTGCGAGTTCGATCCCCTTGGGCACCAGTCCGGACATTCGGATCAACGCCCCAACATTCGCCACATCGCTGTCAATGCTTTGGGCAACGCCGGGGTATTGCACCTTGATCGCCAGATCCCGCCCATCTTTTAGCTGCGCCCTGTGCACCTGCCCGATGGACGCCGCAGCGATGGGACGCACATCAAATTTCTTGAACTGGCGCAACCAGTTTTCAGGCCATTGCGCGTTCAGAACCTGTTTCAACTGCGCAGGCGGCATCGAATGGGCATTGTCCCGCAAACGCGCCATGATCTGCGCCAGTTCCGGCGGCAGTACATCGCCCGTGTCCATCGACATCAACTGGCCGATCTTCATAGCCGCGCCGCGCATCTTGGCCAGTTGATCTGCGACCCGCGTGATATTGCGCGGCGTCAGCAACAGTCCACGCATCGACGGTCGCTGCCCCTGACCAAGCTGCGCCACGCCGTTCCAGGCCATATTCCCCGCGATCCCGGCCGTCATAGACCCAAGCTGCGTCAGCCTGGAAATGCGTCTGGACGGCACCGCCAAAGGGGGCACGTCATGTGGTGAACTGGTCATGTGGCAGAGGTAGCATTCGCGCCAAACGTTGCAATACGCGCGCCTTGGATAAACAGAAAGGTCAGTCGTTACGAAAGGCGCGTGGCGTCATTGGGCTTTGGCAAGGGCACCATCAGCCTGCGGTTTTCGCAAGACATGATGCCAGAGCAAGAGCGCAACAGCCGCCAAAAGCCCCCCCCACATAATTGGTACCGTTTTCCACAAAACAAGAACCGCCACCAACAGGCGCACCCACATCTCCCATCGGGTGATGCGCAGCTTGTCAAAGCGGGCAAGCGCCGAGGCCACCAGATAAAGCGACAGCGCCAACCGCAGCAGCAGCATCGACAAAAGCCCCCAGTCGGCTTGGCCCGTATAGCCCTCGATCAGGGTGCGCTGTCCTTGTGCGTTGGTGATGGTCACCGCCTCTTCGATCAGCAGCAGTTCGGGATACCATGCAAACACGAACGGGATGGTGAACATCACAATGCCGACACGCACGGCGGCAAGCCCGGTCCGCATCGGTTCAGCCTTGGTGATAGAGGCGGCGGCAAAGGCAGCCACGGCCACAGGCGGCGTAATGGCAGAGGCGACAGCAAAGTAAAAGACGAACATATGCGCGGTGAAAAAGCTGACGCCAAGATTGGCCAGCAGCGGCCCCAGCAGCAGCGCAACGTTCACATAGGCGGGCACAGTCGGCATTCCCATCCCCAGAATAATCGCGCAGAACATCGCACAGATCAGCGCCAGCATCAGATAGACGCCGCCCACAATCGGGATGTCCCAGCCAAACAGATGCAACATCGTCGCCTGTTCCAGCCATGTGGTGACAGCGCGGGTCAACTCTCCGGTCAGGCCACTTTCGTTCAGAAACGCGGCAATGATGGACACGGCAAACAGCAGCAGGAACAGACGAGAGATCAGGATGCCGCCATCTGCCAGCGACACCAGAACCTTGGACGGTTTGCGCCGCGTTTCCGGATCAAGGAACAGCAGCGGGATCAGGACTGCGACCGCCCACCAGCCCGCAGACACCGCGTCTCCGGTGGCGTTCACGATGGTTTGCAACACACCGCTGCGCTCTGTCACCACGCGCGCGCCATCCTTTAGCGTCGTTTCCGCACCAAGGATCCAGCCCAGCGGGCCAAGGCCAACCGTATCCTTGTTGCCCAACAGCAAAAACAGGATCGTCAGGATCGGAGCCGCGATAATAACAAGGTTCAGCCAGTCCTGACGATGCATCACAAGGTCATCGGGGATCTCGTTCATCGCGGCGATCTTTTCCTTGCGGGCTTGGAAAACAACCGCGAGGAAGATCGAGAAAAAGAACGCCATCGCAGGCAGGAAGGCCGCCGTGATCACCTTGGTATAGGGCACCGCCGTCAGCGCCACGAGGACAAAGGCCGCAACCCCCATCACCGGGGGCATGATCTGCCCGCCAGATGACGCTGCCGCCTCGACCCCGCCAGAGAAATAGGGGTTGAACCCATTGCGCCGCATCATCGGGATCGTCAGACGCCCGGTGGACAGCACATTGGTCACAGGCCCCCCGGTGATCGTACCAAACATGGCAGACGAAACAATCGCCGCATGGGCCGGACCACCGCGCAACTTGCGCGTCAGACGCACCGCCAGCTTGATAAGCGACGTCCCCCCGGCAGAGGTCCCGAACAGCGCGCCAAGAACCACATAGGGAAAGACCTGATTGACCACGATATCCATGAACCGGCCCATAAAGCCGTCCGGCGTGACAAAAACATTGGTGGCCTTTTGTATCGCTGCGGCCAAGGGATCGCCCCCGTCGGCCCCCAGTTTGGTCAGCAGAAAATTGTTGTCCGACAGGTCAAACACCCAGATCAGCGTGGTGGCGATGGTATAGACCACCACGGTTGTTGCCACCAGAACCAGCGGCAGCCCCCAGACCCGGACGTTATACAAAAACGCCAGCGTGATGATCGTGAACAGCAAAGGCAGGATCCAGATCCCGAACCGCGCCTGACAGGACGGCACTTCAGCCTCAAAGGAAAGACCGGGGATGATATTGGCAGACCGGGCGGCTGCGTCTTCGATCAGACGCGCGCGCTCTCCAGTGATCTGGTCGATCAGGCAAACACTGTCGATCTCGACCAGAAAGCCGAAGGCCCCCAGAAAGGCAGCCAACAACAACCCGACATCCAGCATTAAACCCAACCACGCCAGATGCGGTTTTTCCACGGACCATGCGCGGTAAACGCTGGCGTCAAAGACCACGATGGTCATCATAAGGAAGAACATCAGCGGAAAGAAGAATTCTGTCTGAAACCCGGAGACCCGGAAATAGGGCTGCCCGGTAACCTCGCGCATCCAGCTTTGAAAGCCCGCGATCTCTGGCATGGTGTTGACCATGCCCATAATCACAAGGATCAGTCCCAACACGATGGCAATGCGTTGGCCCAAGGAACGACGCGTGTCGGCAGTCTCTGTCACCGGAAATATCCCTGCGATGGCCCTTTTACCTTTGGTCTGGACACAAGGCGAAAGGATAGATCAAAGGCCAGGCCGATTGAAAAACCGGCTTGGCGCATGGCTTGACCGCTTAGGGGCGCAGGCAATCGGCCACTGTATGACCCGCCGCCTCAAAGGCGCGGATCGCACCCGGATGCATTTTGATCTGCACAGCGCCACAGGCCCCCTGCGACACACCATCCACATCGCCAAAGCTCATCATCAGAAACGGCCCACGTGGCGAGCTGGTTTCAAAACGCTCTTGCCCGGCCAGAAAGGCCTCTGTCATCTTGAACACCAGTTCTTCATCCAGACCCGCAGGCACGATCTGGCCAAAGGCGGTGGCGTATGTGTCGAAAGTGTCGTCATCAGTCACGATGGTGATGTCATTGCCTGCATAGGCCTTACGATAGTCCTCGACAGGCACCGAATAGGGCGCATGCCCCGGTGCGGCGACGATTTGCTGTCCCAACTCGCTGGCAAGCAGATCAGAGGGAATGTCATAAAGGGTGGTTCCGCCCGCTGCGGCAATGGCGATCTGACGCCCCGACGGCAGACCTTCGGGAATGGTCCACCCATCTGCACTGCCGCCTGTGATGGCAGAGACAGTATCAGGCCATGGGTTCTGCACGCCTTCATAGCCTTCGCCGTCTTTCAGACCCGACAAAAGCTGGATCATCGCCCGACCAGAGGTCAAGGCCGCACCACGGGGCGGGCCGTTCCAGATGCGCAATCCATCCAGATTGCGGATATCGTCCAACGCCGCGCTGTTGTAATGGCCGAAAACCTGACCGGACCCCGCGTTGAAAAAGATCACCCGGATGTTTGCAGCCAATTCTGCGCCACGCTCGGCACCGATGCCACTATAGGGACCAATTCCACGGGACAGCAGAAACGGCAGGATCAGCGGCGCGGGCGCCATGTCGAGTTGGCCCTCTGCCACGGCCTGCACAGAGTTCGTCAAAGTCGCGCCTTCGGTGATCTGCACCGTGGCGATCCCGGCCCCGCCAAGAATAGCGGCAAAGGTCGAGTCGATGTAATGCGGCGTTGATCCCGGACTTGTGGTCTCGGCGGTCAATGTGGCCTGAGCAGTTACAGCATATGGCGCAAGCGCCAATGTGGCCCCAAGCAGAGCAGTTTTCAGCATTCTCTATCCTCCCTGTGTCGCGCCCTCTCCCGAGGCGCAATACCACCGCGTGCGGGGTGTGATTTGAAGGGTTGCAGATATTATATGACTTGTCACGCAATTTTTCCCGGTATCTAATCGACGTGGGAGGATCGCGATGAAACAGCCGTCACAGCGTCAGGTAGACAGAATTCGGCAACGGCAAAGCACCGAGGCGCAGAACCTGTTCACCCGCCTGCCCGCCGCCTATGCGGCGTCGCGCGCGCAAAGCCAGCGGTTCTTGCAACACGCAGGCGGGTTGTCAGTTGTCGAATGGCGCACGCTTTGGGATCTGAACGAGGCGGGGCCGATGTCGATCCGCGACCTCTGCGAGATCCAGCGCATCGACCATTCCCTGCTCAGCCGCGCCCTGCCAGAGATGAAGCGTAAGGGCCTTGTCGACATGCGCCGCGACGCCGAGGATGGCCGCCAGATGATTGTCGAGACCACCGCAGCGGGCCGCGCCGCCTATCAAAAAGCCGCCCCCGTGATGAAAAAACGCCGCGAGGCACTGCGTACAGAGTTCTCGGCGGACGACATAAAGACCTTTATCGCCCTTCTCGATCGGTTCGACGCCTTTCTGCGCGCCCCCGTCGAAGATATCCTAACAGAGGACCTGATAGAATGACGCAAAAACCCAATGTTCTCTGGATCATGGCCGATCAACTGCGCTTTGACTACCTTAGCTGCTACGGCCACCCCCATCTGCACACGCCCCATATCGACGCTTTGGCCCAGCGCGGTGTGCGGTTCACCAACACCTATGTGCAATCCCCCGTCTGCGGGCCGTCACGCATGTCCGCCTATACCGGGCGCTATGTGCGCAGCCATGGCTCGACCTGGAACGGGATGCCCCTGCGCGTGGGCGAGCCGACCCTGGGCGATCACCTGCGCGCCTCTGGTGCGCGTGCGGTATTGGTCGGCAAGACCCATATGACCGTTGACCAAGAGGGCATGGCATGGCTTGGCATTGACCCCGCAAGCGAGATTGGCGTGCAGGTGTCGGAATGTGGTTTTGAGCCCTTTGAACGGGACGATGGCCTGCACCCTGACAGCGCACGCCAAAGATGGTCGGCCTACGACGATTATCTGGTCGCCCATGGTTATAAATCCGAAAATCCGTGGGAAGATTTCTCCAATTCCGGGCTGGATGAGAATGGCGAACTGATGTCGGCGTGGCTGCTCAAGAACTCTCGCCTGCCCGCCAATGTGCCAGAGGAACACTCAGAAACCGCCTATATGACCGACCGCGCGATAGCCTTTATGGACGACGCGATGACGCGGGATGAACCGTGGCTCTGTCACCTGAGCTATATCAAACCGCACTGGCCCTATATCGTGCCAGAACCCTATCACGATATGTATAACGAGACGCATATCGTCGATCCGATCCGGTCCGAGTCAGAACGCAACACAGATCATCCGTTGTTGCGCGCCTACCAACAGGCCCGCGTCTGCCGCAGCTTCTCTCGCGATCAGGTGCGCACCCACGTGATCCCAGCCTATATGGGGCTGATCAAGCAGTTGGATGACAATCTGGGACGGTTGTTCAGGTGGATGGACGACAAGGGGCTGACAGACAATACCATCATCGCCTTCACCTCGGACCACGGCGATTACATGGGCGATCACTGGATGGGGGATAAGGATTTCTATCACGAGGTCGCCGTCAAAGTGCCCCTGATCATCGCCGATCCCCGCCCCGCCGCGGATGGCACACGCGGCACAACCTCTGATGCCTTGGTCGAGATGATCGACCTTGCGCCGACCTTTATGGATGCCATCGGCTGCCCCCCGAAACCGCAGGTGGTCGAGGGTCGCAACCTGACACCGATCCTGCACGGCACCGACAGATTTTACCGCCAATACGCTATCAGCGAGCATGATTATTCCAGCTTTGAAATGGCCCGCGCCCTGAATGTTCCACAGCAAGATGCGCGCACCGTGATGATCTTTGACGGGCGCTGGAAATACATCCGCTGCGAGGGGTTCCGCCCGGTAATGTTCGATCTGGAAACCGACCCCGATGAAATCACCGATATCGGCGGCTCTGACATGCCAGACCATCAGGCCGTACGCACCCGCATGGAAGACGCTCTATTGTCATGGTCGATGCAGCATCACAGCCGGATCACCGCCACCAAGGAGGTGCTGGCGCGCCAAGGCATGGCGGCAGAAACCGGCATTCTGATCGGGTTCTGGGATGAGGCAGAATACGAGGCGGCCACCGGCAAACCCTTTGCCAGCCTCGTGCCCGCAGGCCCACCCACTGGATAATGCCATTCAGGGGCGAAATGCGGTTAACTACGGATCAGACAGAGGCCACCTCTGCCGTGACCTGTTCGGCTGACACCTCTGACACCGCCGCAAAACAAGGCACAGGGTTTGAGTACCCCTTCAGCACAATCGGATCGAGCGTGTCAAACCGCACGCCCGTCATGCCCGCAGCCGCCGCAAATGTCGCCCCATCCACCAGTGCCTGTCCCGGATCGGCCTTGCTGCACAGACGCGCCGACAGGTTGACGGTAGACCCGAGCACGGTGAAATCCATCCGCTCGCGCGCGCCCATTGCGCCCATGACGACCTCGCCAGACGCCGCCCCAATGCCCACATGCAGGTTACAATCCGGGTATTTTTCCAGCAGCCCTTCCATCGCAGAGGTGATCTCGACACAGCAGGCGACCGCGCGTTGTTCCATGCTTTGACCATCAAACACAGCCACCAAAGCATCACCGACGAATTTATCTACGTCGCCGCCATGCTTGACGACGATATCCGTCTGCACGTCGAAATATTGGTTCAGCGCCTCAATCACCACCTCTGGCGGGACGCGTTCAGAAAACTCGGTATAGCCACGAATATCGGTAAAGATCACCGACACGCGCTTGCGGACACCGCCGCGCAGGATGCCGTCCTTATCCGCGCTCTGGATCGCGGACACCGTGCCATGAGAGACGAATTTCATCAGTTCCATCCGCTCTGCCAGATGGCTGATCATCGCGTTAATCCGCCGTCCCAGATCACCGATCTCATCCTTGGATCGAATATCCCCGACCCGCGCAGAGAAATCCCCAAGACCAACCTTTTCCGCCACAGCGCCAATGGCAAGGATCGGCTTGGTCAACTGCCGCCCGAAGATCAGCGCGCCGATACTGGCGATGGCAAACCCGATCAGGCCGGTCACAAGGATCTGCCGGGTGATGGCATTGACCACAGCATAGGCGCTTTGCTCTGACAGCTCGGTCACAACGGCCCATTTGAACCAATCGGGAAAGGTATAGGCCCCCAGCATCAGCGTCCCGTCGCGCCGCGCATAGGTTTGCAGCGCATCCGCCCGCGCACCGGACACGATCAGCGGCATGGCCGACTGCACGATAGAGCGGTCCGTGAGCGCGTCGACATTCTCGCCCAAGACACGACGCCCGTCCTGATCGATCACCGTGATCTCTCCACGTTCCGCAAAGGGATGACGTTGCACCAATTCGCCCAGCGACGACAGCTCGATCATCGCGGCCAAGGTCACCTGACGCCCGGCGATCTGATGGGTCAGGGGCAAGGCCAGCGTCGCGATCCAGTCTCCGGTTTCCGGGATCTGCGAGACGATGGGGCGGCCATATTGCCCCGTTTGCGCAATGGACTCGACGACCTCGGACGACGTCGTCAGCGTTGCAACCGGGTCCAGCCCGACGGCTTGCAGCTTGGCCGAAAACGCCGCGTCCGTGACCAGAATTGGCAGGTTGGAATTGGCAATCGCCAGTTGGATCGCCACCACATCGGGCAATTCTTCCAGCCCCAGCGTCAGCAAAGATACCTTTTGCGGCACGCCCAACTCGTTGCTGTCAATTGCGTTGCGGATGACTTCGAGGTTCGACAGCCAGCGCCCTTCGAACCTGCTGTCAAACTCTGTCCGCAATTGTGCGGCCACGTTCATCAGGTCTTCGTTTGCCGCGCTCTTAAGCTCGTCACGGGTCAATGTCGTCAGGTTCTGGCCCACAATCGCCAAAGGCACCACGGCCAGCAACGTAGCGAAAACAACGAATTTAAGGCGCAGAGGAAACCGCATCGGACCAGCCCGTCAAAAACAGGCAGACGATACCGCATCAGACCGCTTTGCACTAGGGACGTTCAAACGGCCTTCGTCATCGTGCCTCATTCGCGTGTGGACGCCCGAACAACAGCCGTATCAAGGCCAACGCCGCACCCAAGACCCGTGGTGTCACTGGCCCGCACCGTCACAATATAAGCCCCCGGCGTGGTATACCTGTGACGCACCGCCGCCCCAGAGCCACGGCTGCCATCACCAAAATCCCACGCGAACGACAGGCCCTGCCCATCGGCGTCACTGGCATTTTGCGCGGTGAACGCAACGTCATCATGCGCGCCGCCAAGGTTCACCAATAGATCTGGCCCGGCACTGACGACAGGCGTGGAATTCACCAGAACAGCGGCTGTATCGGTCCCAACCCCGCAGACAAGGCCGCTATTGTCCCGCACGATCAGCCGCGCCGTGACCTTGCCCGCCATGTCAAAACTGCGCGAGACACGCGCGCCCGACAGGGTCACGCCATCGCTGAACACCCAGTCATAGGCGACAATGTCCCCGTCAAGGTCGCCAGAGGCGCTGGCGTCAAAGGCAATCGTCTCGCCGGGGCAGATCACCCGATCCCGCCCGGCAAAGGCCGTTGGCGCAGAATTGACCCGCACATAGGATTCCTCGCGTCGCTGGCTATTGGCAAGTCCGGCCCCATCGTCAAGCGTCACCCGCACCGGGTAGAACCCCGGTTTGTCAAAGCTGTGGCTCGCCCTTGCACCGTTCGCAGTCGCGTTTTCACCAAAATTCCAGATGACGCTGGTGCTGTCAGGGACAGACACCGCAAAGGGCACAGGCTGCGCCGGACAGGCCCAGACGGGCGTTTGCAACCCCGCAACCGGGGCTGCGTTTACTGTGATCTCTTTGCGCAGCATGGCCGCGCTATTGCCCACATCCGCATTGTCCGTGACCGTCAGCGAGATCGTATAACGGCCCTCGGTGTCATAGCGCTGGGCCACGCGAACCCCCGTCGCCGTGGTGCCGTCGCCAAAGTCCCAGACATATCCTGTCAGCGCACCATCCTTGTCGATCGATCCACCAGCATCAAAGATAGTCACCTCGCCTGCTGCAACCCTGTCAGGACCGTCAAACAGGGCGACAGGGGCCTCGTTCACGATGACCTTGCGGCGTGTCTCGATGCTGCTACAGCCCTGATTGCCCCCTGCCAGATCAGTAACCAAAGTCACGAAATAGACACCGGGTTCGGCGAAGATATGGGACACTTCGCTACCCTCGGCACGGCCGCCCCCTTCAAAGCTCCAGCTTTGGCTCAGGATGCTGGCCCCGCCCAGATCCCCCAGCACAGCGTTAAAGCTGGCAGGCATCCCGGCAGCGGCACGATCAGAGCCGACGATCTCTTGGTCCGGGGCCGCGACCACCTGCACATTGACGATATCCGTGTCCAGCGGACTGCATGTGCCCAGCGCCTCGCCTGTGATGGTCAGGTTTACCGCATATGTGCCGGGGTTACGAAAGCGATATTCGGGTCGCTCGCCACTGGCCGTGCCCCCATCGCCAAAGGTCCATGCAAAGGCATTGACCGCCCCATCCGCGTCCGACGACCCAGAGCCGTCAAAGCGCACAGGTTGATTGGTGCAGACGGTCATATCCGCGCCTGCATCAGCAATCGGACCCTCGCGCACCAGCGCCGCAATCCGCGCCACGTCAGAGCCCCAGTCGCTGCCCGTGCCATTGCGCACAGTCAGGGTCACGGGATAGGCGCCCGGTTGTTCATAGACCTTGGTGGGGTTCACCAGATCAGAGCCATCCCCATCGCCAAAGTCCCATGAATACAGCAACAGACCACCATCCGGATCGACCGACTCTGAGGCGTCAAAAAGGATCGGCTGACCAGAACAGACGTCACGGTTTATGCCAGCCACCGCCACTGGACGGGTCTTGATCGTCACAACGGTTGCATCCACTGCCGTGGCGTTTGACAGACCCGTGGCGTCATCGACGCGAAGGGTCACAGGGTAAATGCCAGAGCGCGGATAGACATGGGTCACGCTTTGACCAAAGGCCATGGGCGAGCCATCGCCAAAGTCCCAGCGATAGATCAGATTGTCCCCATCCGCGTCCGTGGACGCAGAACCATCCAGCGTGATCTGCAAGGCCTCGCTTTCAACCGCGGGGCCAGCCTCTGCGACAGGGGCGGTATTGACGCGGATCGTCAGGTCATCAATGGCGGTGGCATTGGCCACGCCGCTATCATCCGTCACCACCAGTTGCGCCGTCCAGACTCCACCCCGCGCATAGGTGCGCACGACGTTTCTGCCGCTGCTGGTGGTGTCCAGATCGTCGAACTCCCACAGATAGCTGACGATCTGCCCGTCGGAGTCATAGGATTGACCTGCATCCAGCGAAACAAAGTCCCCCGGCGCGACCAATATATCCGCCCCCGCCTCTGCCACAGGCTGCGCATTGACGGTGATCAAGACCTCGGACTGATCGCTCGCCGCACCACCGATGAAATCATCCGAGACCTTAAGGCCAATGCGATACAGCCCCGGTGTATCCAGCGTCGCGGCGATACGGTCCCGCATTTGCGTGCTGCCATCGGGCAGGGTCCAGAGGTAGTCTGCTATGCTGCCATCCGGGTCGACAGAGGACCGCCCGGACAGAACGAATTCCTCCCTAGGGGCCACGGTCTGCGGCGGGCCTGCGTCCGCGATGGGGCTGGCGTTTGTGGTCACTGTCAGCATGTCTTGGTCGGTGTTCAGGCCAGAGCCGCTTTCATCGTATACATCCAACGAGACCTGATAGGTGCCGGGGCGCGCATAGGTGTGCACAGGCGTCGGGCCAGAGCCGGTGGTCCCATCGCCAAAGTTCCATTGGTAAAAGGAAATCCCACCTTCCGCATCACGAGACCCGGAGCCATCGAACTGCACGTCGCTTGCGGTCACGAACTGATCCGGTCCCGCATCCGCCACAGGCGCGCCATCGACAAGGATATCCATGGCCATCTGCTGCACAGCAGAGCCGGTGCCACTGTCATCCGTGACCGTCAGCGAGACACGATAAACCCCCGGCCGCGTCCACGCGTAGTCGACAATCTCGCCGTCGCCCGTGGCCCCGTCGCCAAAGTCCCAAAGATACGACAAGATCGTGCCATCCGCGTCATAGGACGGCGTGGCGTCGAACCGCACCGCCTCTGACACCAGCACCGGAGGCTCTGGAACGTCAAACAGCGGCACAGGCGGGGCGTTCACCCGGATATTGATGGGGTCGGTGTCCGTGCCATTGGCCACACCGCTATCATCGGTGACGGTCAGCACGACCTTATACAGGCCGGGCTGGCGATAGCTGTGGGTGATATCGATAGCGTCATAGACCGTGCCATCGCCCATATCCCAGTGATACGCGACAATCTCGCCATCAGAATCAAAACTGGCGTTCGCACTAAACCGCAGGGTCTGGCCGACTTGCAGCTTTTGATCCGTGCCGCCCTCTGCGACGGGTTGAAAGTTCACCTTTACCTGACGGGTGGCCACGCCAAAGTCACAGGGGTGGCCGCTGGAATCCTCGACCCGCAAGGCCACGTTGAAAAGGCCAGAATAAGGATAGGTCTTTTGCGCATAGGGGCCCCAGCCCTCTGTGCCATCGCCAAACGACCAGTGATACCGGGTGATCGGGCTATCAGAGGCGACCGACCCCGAGCCATCAAAGGTCACATGCGTCCCCGGGGCCACGGTAATCGCCTCGCCGGGCCGGGCAATCGGGGCAGAGCGCACATGCACCGGCACCTCGACCCAATCCCCACGACCGGGCCGGATGCCGGATTCCAGCACGCTTAATCGTGCGGTGTAGCGACCGGGCGCGTCATAGCGATGGGCAATCACCGATTGGGTGCTGCTGTTGCCATCGCCAAAATCCCAGATATGGCTAAGCGCCGTGCGCCCGTAAGATCCGTTCGCGTCAAACGCGACAGACCGGCAGTCGGCCAAGGGACTGGCCAGACCGACCGCCGTGGGACGCGAGGGTGCCACATCACGATAGGGCGGCATTCGCAGACCAATCGGCGCACCAGAACCATCAAAAACGGCAATCGTGACGTCATTTGGCGTCTCGAACCCGTCCGCAAGGCTAAGAGCAAGGGTTGTGTCACTTGTATCGACCTTTGACACCGCCTACAGATCCTGACCCGAGACCGCGAGGGGTTCATCGTCGTACTCCTTCACAAACAGCAGCGTGCCGTTGGCAGTGTCAAAGCTCTGCACCGTAAACGGGCCGCCCGTCCTGCCATCAAAGGCCATCCGCGTGGCCAGATTTCCACGCGCCCAGCGGATCGTCGGCTGATAGGCAAACATGTCCAGTCCCTCGGGGCGCACGTCAGTATCCCGCGACAGGCTGACGGCGACGGAATATCCATTACCGTCGTTGCCAGCCGCACCTTGAATATCGATGCGGAAATAGGCGCGATCCCCGATGATCTCGCCTTGGCGGGCGCGCAGATCGCCCATGGTCACCCAATAGCCATCCGTGCCCGAATCCGCGCCATAATTCTGCGCAAGCAACTCTTGTCCCGGCCCCGTGATCGGAATGCTGGCAAGCGCGGACCCGCCGCGCGTCTCATCCTCGACCATCTCGGGTCGCTCTGCCTGACTGAACGCGCCGTCACCCCCAAAAACGCGGTAATAGGTGACAGACTCGGCAGGCCCGCCATAGGTAAAATCTTCGCTGCCAAAGGTTTCAGGGTCAAACAAACGCACGAACAGGCGCTCTCGCATATCGGCAGGGACAGAGAAAAAGATCTGCTCGCGCCGATCTGGATCGCCTTCGCGACTGGGGGCTTGCGGGCCATAAACGACCAGCAGCGCCTCTTGGTCAGAGGTCTGCGCGGTTGCAGAGACGGCTGCAACACCAAGCGCCAAGGGCATGGCAAAGCTCACCAGCACCAGCGCTCTTGCCGCGATCTTCATGGTCCAGTTCATCTTCTTCCCCCGTCTCCCCCACGTCATTGGCCAATTGCGGCCAAGGCGCTTATCTATAGGCCAGATTCCCGGCATAATCCTCGATCACCACCTCGATCAGACGCAGTTCTCCTGCTTCGGGGGGCAGGCTGGCGCGGCACATCCCACTGGTGGCGTCGCAGCGTAAAAATCCCGACCGCTCTGCATCCCCAATCGACAGCAGAAATTCCGCCGCTTGGCGCAAACCACTGGCATCGCGGGCCTCGACCTCGATCTGGATCGGTCCGCCATCCCCACTGGGCCGGAACACATCAGCGCGCAGCACCTCTGGCGGCTCGATGTCATAAAGCGTCTGCACCCGACGCGCGGCCACATTGCCCACCGCATCAATCGCCACCAGATCAAAGCCGTTGGCACCGGGTTGCAAAAGGCGTGTGATCGAAAACCGTCCCCCTGACAGCGGCACAGTCTCGCCATTGAGCGTCAGTTGCACCGCATCCCCGACCGCACCGTCAAGGCGCAATTCCGCCTCGCCCGTCGCCTTTTCGACCGGCAGATCAAAGATGATCTCTGGGGGCGTCTCGTCACGCACCGCTGTGAAACGGGCGCGCCCTTCGATGGCCCCACCCGGAGCGAAAATTTCGATGGTATAGGACTGCACCGCCGCATTGACCGGGACACTGAATTGCAGATCACCACCGGTGCCAACAACCGTCTGCGCCACCAGTCCACCCACATCATCGCGCACAATGACCGGCGCGCCGTTGGTAGCGTTGGTCTGGGCGCGCACTGCAAGCTCTTGCGAGCGTGTGGCAAACGCGTCACCAGAGCGGGGCTGACCTGCGTCGAAACTGATCCCGACCACCGATGCAGGCCGATAGACGACACTCTGCGACGTCTCGCTTTGATTGCCCGCAGGATCGGTCGCGCGTAGCGTGATCCGGTTCTCGCCCGGCTGTAGCGGAAATTGCAGAATGAAACTGCCATCACTGCCCAACTCGACCGGAACCCCGTTCAACACGACGGTTGCCAAAGGTTCAGAGGCACCAAAAACCTCGATCTCGGGCAGATCGGAAATCATACCCGGACCGGGGGACAGCAGGGTCAGGAAGGGTGGCGTGGTGTCGATGCGCACCACAAAACGCTCTGGCTTGCTCCATTGACCGGGCAGGCCCAGCGCATCAAGTGCGGCCACGCGCCAGAAATATTGCGAGGGCGGCAAGGCCGGCGTTTCAAATTCAGCGCCGCGAATACCCCATTCGCTGACCGCCATCTGGTTGAACCCGGAATCTGACGCAACCTCGACCCAATAGGCCTCTGCGCCCTCGAATAGATCCCACGACAGGCCAACCTGCGCCGTATAGAGGATCGCATCACCAATCGGCGCGGCCAGTTGCGGACTGGTCAACACCTCGGCGCGGCGCGCGGTGCCACCAGACAGAACCGCGCCTTCGTCGCGACCCAGAGACACCGCTGCGCCATTCCCGGATATGTCCAGCGCGGCGGTGTCATAATTCACAAACCTTGCCCCATCGGTGTCGTTCTTGATCCAGAAATCCACGGAATCTGTCGTGGTTTCGATCCCTTCAACATCGATCTCGAACGAGGTTCGTTCGGATAATTGATTGAGCAGCGCATAAAAATCGCCGTTCACCAGACTGACCTTGGTCACCTCGCCCCCAGTCAACGGGTCAGAGCGCATCCGCTGTATCGTCGCGTTGGAATTGGCATTCAGGCGCAGGCGGCTGAGATCGCGAAAGGTGATCTGCGTGGTGCTGTCGGACAGGGTGCGCACGCGTTCGAACTCTACCAGAATATCGTCGCGGGTGCGGCCTGACCACGTTGGCTCTGCCGGGGCACGCCCCTCTACACGGCCTTGCACATCCGACACAATCGCCTCGGCAGAGCGGTCACGCTGGGCAATCGCAATGCTCAGCGCCTCTTGCGCCAAAAGGGTGGACAGGTTTGACAAATCCACCACTTGTCGCCATTCCCCCACCTCACGTCGGGCAATCGCGCTATCGCGGTTTTCGATCGCATCGCCAATTTCGCGAGGCGCGAACACCTGCGCTCCCTCGGCCGTCGCGCTTTGGATCGCGCGCAGGGATTCCAGCAAGGCCGAATCCGCGGCACGGACCTGTTGCACAGGCAGGTTGAGGCGAATGCCGGGGCAGATATCAGCCGGGCTTGCGATGCGGTTCAGTTGCAGGACATAGGGCCACAGATCCGGGTCCCCCAGGTATTCTCCGACGAAATCACGCAGGGTATCGGTCTCACCAAAGCGAACAACCTCTAGCGGAGCGTTCAGATTACCACGCGTGGCCAGATCAGTCTGGGCATCGGCGGGCCGTCCCACAACAAGACCCACAACAAGACCCACGAACAAAAACACACCGACAAAAAATCGTGAGATCAAAGAATCCTTCAAGGTCCGGCCCTTTCGCACGTGTTCGCAAGCACTGTGCAAGTTACGAAACTATCAGTGCGCCACTGCATTCCAGCAAGGGGAAAGGTGGTGTCTCGAAACTGGTAGAAATTCTCTGGCGGCGTCTCCGAGCATGTGA